>CAJIYV010000106.1 GCA_905181745.1 uncultured Actinomycetes bacterium
GTTGCCAAAATTCCTAGTACGGCCGTGGGGTTTCCCAGCGCCCCACTCAACACTAAATCCACGGCTTTCGACAATGGGACCCACACCAGAGGCAGGTCAGCCTCTTCTGCTTCTCCCGTCACCATGCGCCCGGCTGGGAGCTCGGAGATTTCTCTCGCCAAATAGATCCGAATCGCTTCACTTGATCCGCCCGGAGAGTTGTAAAAATCAACGAGGGTGTCCCAACGGGCTGCGACCACTCCCGCTTCCTCGGCCAATTCGCGCTGCGCGGCAGCCAAAGGATTTTCGTCGGGGATATCGAGCAAGCCTGCGGGAGTTTCAAAAAGAAACATGCCTAGCGGCTGCCGGTATTGACGAATGAGCAGCACTTCGTCGCGCTCATTAAGCACCAGCACCGCTACCGCACCTGGGTGGATGAGGATATCGCGCGTGACACGTTGACCGGCAATCTCGATCGTTTCCACATCCACTCGCCACTTCCCGCCCACATGGACGGTTTGGCGCGCGAGCAACTGCACCGGGTCAAGACTGTCCGCTACAGGTCCAAGCCACCGTTCGGACACCCGTCAGCGCCTAAGCGTCCGCTGTTGAAAGATCCTGTTGCGATGTATGTGAGTGAGCAATCGCAGCTTCAATTAGGCCACTAAAAAGTGGGTGCGCGTGCGTTGGTCGCGAACGCAATTCTGGATGGGCTTGGGTGCCGATGTAGTACGGGTGGACGGTCGCGGGCAACTCGACGAATTCAACAAGACGTCCATCCGGTGACGTCCCCGAAAAAGTCAACCCAGACTCAGACAGCTGCTCGCGATACTCGTTTGATACCTCAAATCGGTGGCGGTGGCGTTCCTCGATGTAGGGCTGTCCATACACTCGATAAGCGACCGATCCCTCGGTGAGTTTGGCCGGGTACAGCCCCAGTCGCATAGTCCCACCCATGTCGCGTTCGCCGGAAACAACATCCCGCTGGTCCGCCAATGTCGCAACAACCGGGTGTGGCGTTGATTCATCAAACTCAACCGAGTTGGCATTCTCCAGACCTGAAATCGTTCGGGCATATTCGATAACCATGCATTGCAAGCCTAGACAAAGGCCCAATGTCGGGATCATGTTTTCGCGCGCATAAGTTAAGGCTCCTAGCTTTCCCTCGATCCCACGAACACCGAATCCGCCCGGAACACAAATTGCGTCAAGATCTGACAGGTTCTTAGCGGCACCTTCATTGGTTGCACAATCATCACTGGTCACCCAGCGGATATTGACACGGCAATTATTGTGAAAACCCCCGGCTCGTAACGCCTCGGTTACGGAAAGATATGCGTCGGGTAGGTCAACATATTTACCCACTAAGCCGACGGTGACCGCATGCTTTGGATGATGAACCCGTTCAAGCAGATCATCCCATTTCTCCCAGTTTACGTCGCGGAAGGGCAAGCCAAGTCGGCGTCCAACGTATGCATCCAGACCTTCAGAATGCAACACTTTCGGAATGTCATAAATACTCAGTGCATCAACCGCCGCCACAACTGCTTCGGCATCAACATCGCACATCATAGAAATTTTCTGTTTGATGGAGTCTGGAACCGGTCGATCCGCTCGCAAGACAATCGCGTCCGGTTGGATTCCTATATTTCGCAAGGCTGCAACTGAATGCTGGGTCGGCTTTGTTTTCAACTCGCCCGATGGTCCGATATAGGGCAACAGCGAAACATGTAGAAAGAAAACATTGTCTCGACCGACTTCGTGGCGAATCTGACGCGCAGACTCAAGAAATGGCAAACCTTCAATGTCTCCAACTGTCCCACCGACTTCGGTGATCACGACATCAACGTTTGGCCCAGCCATTCTGCGGATACGCGACTTGATTTCATTTGTGATGTGTGGAATGACCTGCACCGTGTCGCCTAGGTACTCTCCCCGTCGTTCCTTTGCAATCACCGTCGAATACACCTGCCCGGTTGTCACGTTCGCCGAGCCGTGCAAATTAGTATCAAGAAAACGTTCGTAGTGTCCGATATCAAGATCGGTTTCGGCCCCGTCATCGGTCACAAATACTTCACCATGCTGAAAAGGATTCATGGTTCCCGGGTCAACGTTCAGGTAGGGATCAAGCTTTTGCATTGTTACGCGCAAACCCCGAGATGTAAGCAGATTGCCCAATGATGAAGCCGTAAGTCCCTTACCGAGTGATGAGGCGACGCCTCCGGTGACGAATATGTGCTTGGTCCCAGTTTTCTCCACGGGACGATAGCCTATCAGTGCCCGAGCCTGCACCTCCACGACTCGCAGGGATGATGCAGAGCAACAAACATCTTGGCCCGGCCAAGTTAGCCCTTGGATCCAAGTTCAAGTAGCTCAAGTGCATGAGCCCCACCATGTTCAGAGTCCGGAAGGCCCGACAACATCCGGGTGATTTCTCGGACCCGTTCCTCACCCTCGACCAACGCGACGCTCGTTTTCACCGAGTGGGACTGAGCTACTTTCTCGACGACCAAATGTCGATCTGCGAAAGCCGCCACTTGGGGCAGATGGGTCACGACGATCACCTGGGTGTGCTTCGCCAGCGCAGCGAGCCTTCGACCCACTTCAACGGCGACCCCGCCACCGATACCTGCGTCAACTTCGTCAAAAATCATGGTGGGAACAGGCGCTTCACCGGCCAGTGCAACCTCAATTGCGAGCATCACCCGGCTCAGTTCCCCGCCCGATGCCGTTCGAGACAACGGTAAGAATTTAGCTCCCTCGTGTGCAGCCAGCATGAATGTTGCCCGATCCCGCCCACTTCGACTCCACAGCTCCGGGTCTTCTTCCACCGCCAGCTCAATCCGCATTTGAGCGAAAGGCATGGCCAGCCCGCCCAGTTCGGCCGCAATGCTGACTTCAAGCTGCCCAGCCGTCATGGCCCGCACCTGGGTTAACTCTTTCACCCGTTCGGTGGCAACTGTTAGTGCCACCGAGATCGCTGCGTTGAGCTCTTCGAGTCGAGAGTCTCGTGCGAGAATACCTGCCAATTCGAGTTCGGCCTGCACATTCCAATGCAATACTTCAGCAAGTGAAGGACCATACTTTTTCTTGATTGCCGATAAATGCGACACGCGAGTTTCCAGATCCGCCAACTCTTGGGGGTCAGAACCCAACGCGGCCAGGTAGTAGGCCAAGTCTGAGTCAAGATCGGATATTTCAGTGATTAGTGACACCATTCTCCCAAGGTGGGCACTCACCTCTGTATCTAGTTCGCCCGCATGCTCAAGCGACTTGGATGCCTCCCCCATTTGGTCCAACACCGAAGCAGAACGCGACTCCTGGCCAGAATTGCTCACACCGGTCAGCAATTCACGTACCCGACCAACCGCACCATTAAGGTCGTCTACGTTTCTCATAACGGAAATCTTTTGAGCGGCCTGAGCATCTTCACCCTCGGTCAGTGACAATTCGGAAATCTCTTTAATACCCTGCTCCAGCACGAAAATCCGCGCCTGCTGGTCGCTCTCACTCGTCAAAAGCTGGTCGCGCTCTTTGCGTAATTTCCGGTAGTCGCGCAGTGCCACCTGGTACCGAGTTTTGATGCTCGCCACCGAATCGCCACCTGCGCGGTCAAGGAGTTCGAGTTGCTTACCGGGATCGCGCAGCAACACTTGATCGGATTGTCCGTGCAAGGCGATCAGGTTTTCGCTCACCTCACGCAAAACACTCGCAGGCACTGGCCTTCCACCGAGAAAAACTTTCCCCCTACCGCTTTGATTGATTTCACGAGAGATCAGGAGTGAGAAATCAGCAGACCCTTCAATTTCTTCACATTCTCCACCGCCTTGCTCAACCAACGCAATCACCGTTGCACCATCGGCCCCACTAAACCTCACTTCACAATCCACGCGAGCTCGTTCGGCAGACTCCAGCACCAATTCCGCACTCGCACGATTACCCATGATCAGACCGATGCTTTGCAGAATCATGGATTTTCCCGCGCCCGTTTCACCGGTCAGAACGGTCAGACCCGGGTCAAGCTCAATGGATGCCGCAGCAATAATTCCGAGGTCGGAGATAGTTAACGACTCGAGCATTGCCTACTCACTCTCGCCAAATGCAATCTCATTTGCCCACTCCGCGCCAGCCTTCAACAGGCAGCTGGAATTTCGCAACCAGTCGATCAGTAAATGGTGATGTCGCCAGTCTGGCGAAACGAACTGGCTGATCATTTGCGCGCACTTCAACGGTGGAGCCCGGCGCCATAGAGATCATGCGTCGGCCATCCGCCCACATGACTGCATCCGCCTCAGGCGAAGGTTCCAGTCGAATCACACTCGTTGGTGCGATCACACATGGGCGGGCAAAAAGTGAGTGCGCGCTGATGGGTAGCAATAACAGCGCACTCACTTCAGGCCAGACAATCGGCCCACCGGCAGAGAATGCGTAGGCGGTAGAACCGGTGGGGGTGGCACAGATGACCCCGTCGCAGCCCCACCGACTCAATGGATGATCATCAACATGGGCCAGCACGCTGATCATTTTTTCCCGAGCGTGCTTTTCCACACTCACTTCATTGAGCGCCCACGTGCGATCCACCACCTGTGAACCTCTGGAGACGATCACATCGAGTGCTAGGCGCTCCTCGACGCTCCACTGCCCACCCGCAATAGAGTCGATTACCGATTGAACGTCTTCTTCCTCGGCTTCGGCGAGAAATCCCACGTGACCTAAATTCACTCCCAGAATTGCCGCCCCCGACTCTCTTCCTACTTCAGCTGCACGCAACATGGTGCCGTCTCCACCAATCACCAGGATCAGATCGGTCGCCGACAGTGCAGGTTCACCGGCTAACTCGCGGGTTCCAAAGGACACCTTTTCCGACTCATCGGACTCCCGGCTGGTGTCAATTCCATGGCTCCTTAAGCCCGCATCCACCGAGTCTGCAATTCGCAGGGCCTGCGTGGACTGACTGTTGGCGATCACGTGCACGCGGGACGGAGCACCAATTGCACTGCTCATGCGGGGCCCTCGTGTATCGCGGTGTCGATCATGTCGACTAATTCTGCCGTATCCGTATCTTGCTGCATAGCGGGCACTTCATGCTTGTGTGCCAACCAGAGGAAATACTCCACATTTCCCTTGGGCCCCGGTAGTGGACTGGCAACGACACCTGCCACTTTCCACCCGGACACGATGCCGGCTTGCGCGACCCGCAGGACGGCGGCTTTGCGCACCTCTGGTTCCCGGACAACTCCATGGGATGCCCGCACGGCCTCACGCCCTGACTCAAATTGCGGCTTAACCATTAACAGCATTTCCCCCAACGGGTCAATGAGCGCGCTGAGGGTGGGCACCACGGTCGTCAACGAAATAAAGGACAGATCTGCCACGACTATTTGCGGGACAAAAGGCAGCTGCTCCGCCTCCAAATACCGCACATTTTGCCGCTCCATAACGTGCACCCTTGAATCGGTGCGCAGGGACCACGCAATCTGGCCGTATCCAACGTCAACCGCTAACACGCCGGCCGCCCCCGCTTTGAGTGCCACTTCGGTGAATCCACCGGTCGACGCTCCAGCATCAAGGACAAAACGCCCGGTAAACGAGACGGGGAGTGACTCGAGCACACCTAGTAATTTATACGCTCCGCGTGAAACATATGTGTCCCCCGCGCCTTCGACAACAAGATTTGACTGCGGACTCACTCCAGTTGCGGCCTTGCGGGCGAGCATGCCATCTATTTTGACGCGATGCTCATCAATCGCAACCTGTGCTTCACCCCGTGAGCGAGCCAAGCCGCGTGAAACCAATTCCGCATCCAACCTGCGCATTGATTGATTCCCATCGTCAATTGTTGTTGAGAAGACTCTGATTTAGCGTTCTAAATTAACCATGATGTCTTGGAGCCGGTCATGGACATCATTCAAAATTCCATGATGAGAATGAATATCCTCGAGATCAATACTCTGAATCTTTTCCAAAGCGGAGTCGATTTCAATATTTCCCGTTGCTTCCCACACAGGAAGAATCAGTTCCGAATCAATGGCTTCATCCAGCAGCAAGATGTCATCTGGATCAGACTCGACCTCAAAAACAACTGTCTCGTCCATCGATTCATGTGACAAGGATTGATCAGGATTCATGCTCAATCACCACCTTTTTCTTTTTCTTCACAGGCGATTCCGACTCGATTGGCGCAGAAGCTTCCTCCTTCGATTCGGCAGCACCGTCTGCCGCCAAATGCGCTTCTACTTTTTCCACTCGCGCCCGCAAAGCCGCAAGCTCATCTTCACGAACGAAACCAACCCGGCCAATTGCTTTGTCCACCTCAGCGCGAATCAACCCAATCAACAGATCACGGTTTGTCTTACTTTGAGCCATCAGGTCATCGGCTGCCTGAGCCACACTGGATGCGACATCGACCGGCTGTTTTGTGCCCATTGACACGCCTTGTGCGATGAGCGAGCCGGCCACCTCCATGGCTTTTGATGCAGTGGCTTCGGTAAGCCCAGTTGCCATTTCCAGATAGTTTCGTACCGTTGACAGCTGTGGTACTGAGTCAAACATCAGTTTCTTCCTTTACCTATTAAGGTGACCACGACCGGTCACTACTCGCCGAGATCAAGTGAAATTTGCCCTTCCGCGAAGGAATCCAGGCCCACGTGTTCCACCAGACTCCACTTTAGGCTATCGGCAGCCCGTAATCGCTCCAACCGAGTGCCTCCCGTCGCGCGTACAACAGATTCCGCGGCCAGATACACGGCTTTCGCTTCACCACAGGAATAGCCGTCCTCGCTTTCCAGGGGGCCGATATATTCGGTGATCAAATCCTGCACACTCTCACCCAAATAGCCGGCCCGGATCTTCGAGGCCCACACATCTGCCGGCGTGCTGACTCCAGACAGCACCAACATGGTGGTAATCCCTGCGGCTATTCCGGCGGCCACATCAGTGTCGTAACGATCCCCTACCAGCAAAGGGGCCTTTGCCGGAACCACCGCCATGGCCCTATCCATCATGGATCTATCAGGCTTACCGCCCACTCCATCGGGTTCACGACCGACCGCATTGCGCACAGCTGCAACAAAGGAACCGTTACCCGGAGCGATCCCAAGTTGAGTCGGAAAAGTGCTGTCAAGATTCGTTGCAATCCAGATTGCGCCAGCTTGAATTAAATATGAAGCTTGAGCCAAATCCTCCCAGGAAACCAGCGGACCGAACCCCTGAACCACAGCAACGCAGTCCCGTGGATCTCGGCTCGCGATGAATCCCGCATCAAGTAACGCCTGCTCCACCCCGGCACCGCCAACCACGAAGACCCGACTGCCCGCCGGGGCATACTTGCGCAGAATTTGGACCGCAACTTGGGAGGAGGTCACCACTTCACTGGCCGCAGCCGGAATGCCGAGTTCATCTAAATGCGCAGCGACCTCACCCGGCGTCCGCGAAGCGTTATTGGTTACATATGCGACCGCGCAACCACCACGCACTAACTCCGAGACGGTTTCTGCCGCGCCACTGACGGCGGCTAAACCTCGATAGAGGACCCCATCCAAGTCAAAATAGACCGCATCAAATTGCTGAAAAAGTCGACCCACCGGGCTCACAACTCGTCCTGGCGCGCGATGGGCCCCTCAAGTGGCATGCTCTGCTCCGTGCGATGACGCAAAGTTGATTTCACCTGTGACAAAGCCGAGCCGTATTCGGAACGCTGGGGTTTCATGACAAATGCCATGGCCAGATGATCACGTGCCGGAACGAACTTTTGCTGGCGCCACAGTGAGAGTCCCAATGCAAAATGGGCATAATCATTATCGGGAGCGCTCTGTACCAACTCATC
>CAJIYV010000107.1 GCA_905181745.1 uncultured Actinomycetes bacterium
TAACCCAGTTGCCCACCGAATTGATAGTGCGCAGTTCGACGGGCACTAAGGGTTTCGCATAAGGTTGTGACGAGGCTTCAGTTTGCTAAAAAGGGAATTGAAGGTGGACAATGCATGGTCGCTGGGATTGATGTGGCGCCTTGGGAACTTCATACCTGGCAGACCGATTACGGGTAAATCTGCCAGGAAGAAGTAGTGGGTTGGGGAACTTCCCGGACTTTTCGCTCAATAAGGAGATTCAGTGACCGTAGTGATATGGCGCCGCGGAGCAGCAGCAATCGCAGGAAGCATCGCAACCCTAATGTTGCTCGCCGCTTGTTCGAGTGACGGTCCCGCAGATGAAAATGCAGAGGCAACGACGCAACCCTCGCCAATGCAAGAGACCCCGACACAAGAGGCTGACATTGAGGTACTGGCAGGTTGTGAAGTGTATATGGAATACCAGGGCAGCCAAGGGGCATCGGTCAGCATCTTCACCGCAATCATGGCCCCGCAACAGGGTCTGTTCGAGCAGTCGTGGAAAGAATTTGAGACCTGTACCGGAATAGATATCGTCTATGAAGGAAGCGATCAGTTTGAATCTCAACTTTCCGCTCGGATCGCCGGTGGTAACGCCCCTGACATCGCATTTATCCCACGGCCCAGCTTGCTCGCCGAGCTCGTTGCAGCCGACGGTCCGGTTCCTGCATCACAAGACACAATTTCCAATGTTGATACCTACTGGAATCCAGCGTGGAAATCCTATGGAACAGTCAACGGAACCTTCTACGCAGCGCCGCTTGGATCGCACATGAATTCATTCGTGTGGTACTCACCAAAAACTTTCGCGGTAAATGGCTACGCAATTCCCACCACGTGGGACGAGTTGTGGGCACTCTCGGATCAAATGGTCGCCGATGGCCTAGTGAAGCCCTGGTGTGGCGGTCTTGAATCTGGGTCCCAGACTGGCTGGCCATCAACTGACTGGCTGGAAGAGATCATGCTTCGCATGTTCGGTGGAGAGGTGTACGACCAGTGGGTGAGCCACGAGCTTGATTTTGATTCCCCCCAAGTCACCGCAGCCATGGATGTTTTGGCTGGCTGGATGAAAAACGCAAACTATGTCAACGGCGGCTTCGGTGATGTCCAGACAATCGCGACAACCCCATTCCAAGAGGCAGGTCGCCCAATTCTTAACGGTAAGTGCGGGATGCTTCAACAATCCAATTTGTACGCGAGTGCGTGGGGCGAATTACAAGAAGGAGCAACTGTTGGCCCCGATGGTGACGCATATGCTTTTTACATCCCCGTCATCAATAACATGGCTGCCCCACAACCTGTTGTGGGTGAGGGTGAGTTCGTCACTGCATTCTCGGATCGTCCAGAGGTAGCAGCTGTTCAGAATTATCTCTCCTCGGCCGAATTCGCGACCAGCAAGGTTTCGCTCGGAACCTGGGTTTCTGCTAACAACGGTGTCCCATTGGACACCTACGCAGAGGGTTCGATCGATAAACTGTCGGCACGGTACCTTACCGATATGGGTGGGACATTCCGTTTCGACGCATCTGAGCTCATGCCAGCGGCTATTGGCGCTGGGGCAATGCTGACCGAAATGACGCAATGGTTCGCCCCGGGCAAGCCCACAGCTGAGGTTCTTCAAGCCATAGATGCCGCTTGGCCAGTCCCGTAAGGAAAACTAGCCCAACTAAGCAGCCGGGAACTGTGAGCCAGTAGATAGGGTTACGCCCGAGAAGGGCGACTTTCTCGTCCCCGTAGTCCAATCGGTAGAGACACCCGGCTTAAACCCGGCACAGTGTGGGTTCAAATCCCACCGGGGACACCCATTCTCGTGGGCTAAGCGGGTGTTGGCGGTTTCGAAATAGTTTGTTATCTTATAGCCATGTCATCACGATTCTCACACACCGCAAACCCGATCCTCAAGCGCTACGAAGCCCCCGCCAAGGGCGATGGCTTTGCATATGCTGAAGGACAATCTGCCTACACGCAGGCTGCAGGCGGTGACGCTGGCACCCAGTCGCAGTTTGAAAGCATCACCGCGGGTGGTGGAGCCCGCCTGACTTTTGCAGACGTAGTTGTAAAAAGCACGATTCTGTTCATCATTACGGTCATCATGGCTCTTGTGGGTTGGGCGATCGTTCCCAGCGCCCCTATCGTTCTCTGGATCGGCCTGATCGGCGCCTTGGCATTCGGACTCATCACGGCTTTCAAAAAAGCAGTATCACCGATCCTCGTTGTGCTGTATGCGACTTTTGCTGGACTCATGCTGGGAGCAATCAGCTGGTCGTATGACCAAATGGCGCTCGCCCAGAATTACGAAGGATTGGTCAGTCAAGCAATCATTGGCACCCTCACCGCATTTGGAGTAATGCTGTTCCTGTACGGGACTGGAATTGTGAAGGTCAACGGCAAGTTCAAGAGAATATTCATGGCAGCCATGATTAGCTATTTCCTGATTGCAATGGCATCCCTTGTGGGTGCCCTGTTCGGCGTGGGGGGTGGCTGGGGATTCTACGGAGTGGGCATCTGGGGTCTGCTCCTGTGCGCTGCCGGTGTACTCCTTGCCTCGTTCATGTTGATGCTGGACTTCGATGCGATTAAGCAGGGCGTCGCAATGGGCTTGCCGGAGCGCGAATCGTGGAGATTGTCCTTCGGGCTTCTCGTCACCTTGGTGTGGCTCTACCTCGAGATCCTGCGACTCCTCTCCATCCTGGCTGGTCGGGACTAAGCCAAGTCCACATCAACGGTTGCCGACCCTCAGGCAATCTGACTCTCAGGCAATTTGACTCTAAGGCAATGCGCGGCGGAGCGCAGTCAGGGCCGCCGCGGCTTCGGTGTTCCCATCCGGGTTCACAGCAAATAGATCATGGGTCAGAACCGTGAGCTGTGCGGCGTAAGCACCGGGTCCAACTCGGGGGATTTTACGACTGCCAGAATTGGTGGATTCCCAAATTGCAGTTGCGCACGCGTACACAGGGATGTCCATCGTGACCAGGCGATCATGATTCAAACTCGCAAGCCGAAGCCTGATTCGATCTAGTTCACGCAGAATCTCCTCCTGCAATGGCTTCATACAGTTAGCATATGCGCATTCTGGGTATTTGATAACACTGTGCAATAAGCCAACAGCCTGAAGGCTCGTGCGGCGCTGATTAAAAACCCACGTAAGGTTGACCCGTGCATATTTATGACTCAGTTATTGACCTAATTGGTAACACGCCACTGGTGCGGCTAAATAAGGTGACGCAGGGAATTGTCCCCGAAGGCGTCACTGTCGTCGCCAAAGTTGAATACGTTAACCCGGGTGGCTCGGTGAAGGATCGAATTGCTGAGCGCATGATTGATGCCGCCGAAAAAGACGGGTCACTGCAGCCCGGTGGAACAATTGTTGAACCAACGAGCGGCAACACGGGGGTTGGCCTGGCCATGGTGGCCCAACAGCGAGGTTACAAGTGCATTTTCGTGTGTCCGGACAAGGTCTCCGAGGACAAGCGAAATGTGCTCAAAGCTTATGGCGCGCAAGTTGTTGTGTGCCCAACCGCAGTGGACCCGGAGGACCCGCGTTCCTATTACAGTGTCAGTGATCGACTTTCTGGCGAGCCTGGCGCGTGGAAGCCGGATCAGTACTCCAATCCGAACAATCCGCGGTCACATTATGAAACAACCGGTCCAGAAATTTGGGAACAAACCGATGGCACGATTACACATTTTGTTGCTGGGGTGGGAACTGGTGGCACGATCTCAGGTACTGGTCGCTACCTGAAGGAAGCCAGCAATAGCTCCGTTAAAATTATTGGTGCAGACCCGGAAGGTTCAGTGTATTCCGGTGGTTCGGGTCGCCCCTATCTCGTCGAAGGAGTGGGCGAAGATTTCTGGCCAACTGCCTATGACCCTGGAATCGCTGATGAAATTGTTGCCGTTTCTGATCGGGATTCATTTGAGATGACCCGTCGAATGGCGCGCGAAGAAGGATTGCTTGTTGGTGGATCTTGCGGAATGGCGGTTGTGGCGGCCCTGCGGATTGCAGCCAAAGCCGAACCTGGATCACTAGTCGTGGTGTTACTCCCAGATTCCGGTCGCGGGTACCTTTCCAAAGTATTTAATGAAGATTGGCTGTCCAGCTACGGCTTTATTCAAGGTGACACGGAGCAAACAATCGGTGATGTATTGAGGGCCAAAACACTTGATGGAGACTTGCCCGATTTCGTTCATACCCATCCGACCGAGTCGGTAGCCGATGCGATTGCAATTTTGAAAGAGTATGGCGTCTCTCAGATCCCAGTTGTTCGTGCCGAGCCCCCAATCATGACCGCCGAAATTTCAGGGTCCATTGTTGAAAGGGTCGTACTAGACGCCCTCTTCCTTGGAACGGCTCACTTGGCGGACCAGGTTGAGACTGTTATGAGTCCACCGCTTCCTATGGTGGGTGCCGGCGAGTCAGTTGCTTCTGCCATGATCGCCCTCACTGAGGCCGATGCGCTGATGGTGGTTGACGACGGCAAGCCAACAGGTGTCATTACCCGACAAGACGTTTTGGCCTTTCTGGCTACCTAATTCAGATTTGGGAATGCGATACCAGTATTCGCGTGGCATCGGTAACCATTGGGGTTTTTGTATAGGTACTGCTGGTGCGAATCTTGTGCGAGGTAATAAGTGAATTCGCTTGATGGCGCAATTTGAGTCGTGATTGGATCGAATCCTCGCGAAGCGAGCACGGCTTCATATGCCCGAGCAGTTTCCAGGGCGAACCGCTCTTGTTCCGTCGTCGTCCAAAAAATTGCGGATCGGTATTGCGTCCCAACGTCATTTCCTTGACCAAAGCCTTGGGTCGGGTCATGGTTTTCCCAAAAGATTTTGAGAATCTCGACCGTGGAAATTATTTCGGGGTTGTAGACCACCAAGGCTGTTTCGGTGTGGCCCGTGCGACCCGTGCAAGTTTCTTCATAGGTCGGGTGGGGGGTGAAACCGCCCATGAAGCCGACACTGGTGTTGATCACCCCGGGTGTCTGCCAGAAAATTTCTTCAACACCCCAATAGCAGCCGGCGCCCAGATAGATGACCAACGAACCTTCGGGCCAGGGGCCTTCCAGCGGTGAGCCAAGCACTGCGTTCTTGGCGCTGACAGGCAGAGGTCGCGAATCACGGCCAGGGAGTGCCGATTCTGGCGCAATCATCGTGGGTTTCCCGAGTCCGAACATAGTTCTAATCTAACCCTCCTAGTTGACCTCTGCTCAGCCAACTTGGCGCGGGCGACATAGGCTGGTGCCATGGACGGTTTCAATACGCGCGCAATTCATGCCGGGCAAGAACCAGACCGCGAAACAGGCGCTGTGGTAACCCCAATTTACCAAGTGTCGACTTACGCACAAGACGGCGTGGGTGGCCTGAGAAACGGGTACGAGTACTCACGCAGTGGCAACCCGACGCGGACCGCATTACAAGAGTGCCTAGCCGCGATCGAGGCGCCAGGCATTGATACCGCTCGTGGGCTGGCATTTGCTTCCGGTTTGGCAGCTGAGGACACACTGATCCGCACCGTGCTCAAGCCGGGGGATCATGTCGTACTCCCTAATGACGCCTACGGTGGTACATACCGCCTGTTCAAAAAAGTAGCTGAGCCTTGGGGAATTTCGCTGTCAACCGCACCAGTGACCGACACGGAAGCTATCGCCGCGGCTATGACACCCAAGACCAAGTTGGTCTGGATCGAAACACCAACAAACCCGCTGTTAAATGTCGGTGACATTGCGGCAATCGCAGAAATCGCACATGCGGGCGGAGCGTTGCTCGTGGTTGATAACACGTTCGCATCCTCATATCTGCAGCAGCCACTGTTGCTCGGTGCTGACGTGGTGGTGCACAGCACAACCAAATATCTTGGCGGTCACAGTGATGTTGTGGGTGGCGCCCTTGTTGTTGCAAGTGCCGAGCTTGGTGAGCAGTTGGCCTATCACCAAAATGCAATGGGGGCTATTGCAGGACCGTTTGATTCTTGGTTGGTTTTGCGTGGCATTAAGACGCTGGGTGTTCGCATGGATCGCCACAATGAGAATGCAGGCAAGATTGTTGAGCTTCTGGAAGGACACTCGGCTGTTGGCCAAGTGTTTTACCCAGGTCTGGCAACACACACCAACCATGAAGTTGCCGCAAAGCAAATGAGTGGGTTCGGTGGCATGGTGTCATTCCGCGTGAAGGCCGGCGAGGAAGCCGCCCTTGATATCTGTTCCAAAACTACGCTGTTCACCCTCGGTGAATCTTTGGGTGGGGTTGAGTCGCTCATTGAGCACCCGGGTCGCATGACCCACGCGGCTGTCAGTGGTAGCCCACTGGAAGTTCCCGACGACTTGATTCGGCTCAGCGTGGGCATTGAGCAGGCCGACGATCTCGTGGCGGATTTGGAAAAAGCACTCGGATAGTTGCGGTGGCTTTGCCCGCACCCGCCTATTGAGAGACGCCAACAACAGGGATTGCCGCTGAGTCAGCCACACGGCAATCATCACCCAAGCAAGTGCTGAGCGCCTTGAGTTGGCCGGACAAGCTGGCGATCAGAAGTGGGTCAGCAGTCGTGATGAGGTTCACCATTTCATAAGGATCATTTTCGCGGTTGTACAAGGTTTTAGAGCCATCCACGTACTCGACATAGAGCCACTTCTCGCTGCGCAGAGCAAAGAACTGAGGCGGCGCATTTTTTTGGTAGTCGGGGTCTTCTGGCGTGGAAATCCCCAGGCTCTCGGAGAGAACCGCATTGCGCCAACCTTCAGGGGTTTCACCAGCTGAGAAAAAATCAACCAAAGAGCGTCCATCGACCCAGCTAGGTGCAGTTGCGCCAAGCAACTGGGCGAATGATGGACCAAGATCTATCGTGCTGGTCATTGCATCGACTGTAATTCCTGCTGGCACACCAGGTCCGATCACGATCATGGGAACTACCGTGTCGGATGCGTAAGGGGTGCGTTTGCCCTTAAACATGCGCCGCTCAGCCATGTGGTAGCCGTTATCGGTTGTCACCACGACCAAAGTGTCTTTATCACGTCCAGTTTCCTTGAGTTTAGCCATAATCGCATCAACGGAATCAGCAATGGATTCGGCGGATCGGGCTCGCTGACGCCATTGCCGGTCGGCTTTTGCTAGTCGGGCTGCATTAAGTGGGGTCTTATCTTTCATCCACTTTGGTTCGTCAACGCCATAGGAGTTATACGTCGGATTTCGCGGGGCTAGTGTCCCGCCTTGCTTCAGCGCATTACGGGTTGCAACCGGGGCCGGCTTGTGGGGACTGTATGTCGAAAGTTCAAGGAAGAACGGCTGCTGCGCAGTTTGGATGAACTGGGTTGCTTTGTTGGTAATTACGTCGTTAAGAAAATCCGAAGTCTTATTCCCGTACCGGACGAGAGTTCCGTTGTCATTAAGAGTGTAGTTGTATCCGGTGTAAGAGTCACCGCGAGAAATGGGCACTGCCCACTGATCCCAACCCGGGGGAATGTACTTGGCTTCCTTTGGTTCGGAGGGAAAATCATTGAGGTACTTCCCAAACAGGGCGGTGGTGACGCCCGCGTTACTAAGCCACACTGGAAGGCAGTCATTTTCCTCCTTGCGGTCACGAAACGTGGGCCACCCACCACCGGTTTTTTCAATATTTGAGATCACTTTGTGATTGTGAATGTATTGGCCGCGCATAATGGAAACGCGAGAAGGGCAACACAGTGAGTCGGTGACAGTGTGGTTTGTGAAGGTGATGCCTTGTTCTTTAAGGGCGGCAAGGCGTGGGACTTGGTTAAAAAGATTCCAGTCGAGGTCGTCGGCAAGAACGAAGACAAGGTTCTCGGCCTCTGCTAAGAGCCCAACGGGGTCACTGGCTGCTTGGCCATCAATTAGGGGGTCACTCGAAGTAGTGGAATCGCTGACCGAGTCAGCTTGAACGGGGGTGGACCGAACCGAAGAGATGAAAAAGACGGTGCCCACGGCTAGCAAAATCAGGGCGGTTCCGGCTGCAACTAGGGTGTTGATTATCGTCTGGTTCGGCGCAGAAGAGTCATTTTCGTTCACTGAGAGTCTTGATCCTTATCTAGTCGAGAAAGATAGTTTCAACTATGTTCCCAGACTACGTTACGTCTGAGCGCCTGAGGGTTTCGGGCATGCGAATCACGAGGAAAATGGGCAGTATGGCGAGCAGTGCCCCAAAAGCGAAGGCCCAACTAAAGTCGAAAAGATCTACCAAGAGCCCGGCAGCCAGGGGCCCAATCACGGCTCCGACATCGCTCATCATTTGGAAGGTTGCCACCACTATTCCACCCTTCTTGCCCCCCATCACGTCGCCAATGACCGCTGAGGGTGCGGAGCCAAGGAAAGCGGCGCCGAAGCCTTGAATCGCCATGCTGACCAGGAACAGGATGGTTCCCAACATGGCGGCTTGGCCCAGGCCGTTGACTGCGGCATCGGAGAGGGTGAGCACGACCATACCGATTGCGGTCGCGAATGTGCCGTACAGCAGTGCTTTGCGCCGGCCTTGCGTGTCAGCCATTCGGCCGGCGGGGAGCAGGACCAGAGCTTGCACGGCGGCTGCTGCAAGGAAGCCAAAGCCTGAAAGTGAGGCTCCACGCTGCAGCCCTTCGACCACGAAGAGCGGTACGACCGAGCTGCGCAAACCAAATGAGACGAAACCGGTAATCAGGTTACTGCCCAGAGCCGCTTGATACGCCTTGTCTTTGAGGGCGCCGCGAAGCTCTTGCATTCGGTTGTTTTGGCCATGGGAGACCGCCTCTTCGCGGGCAAGGAGTTTGGCGCGGGTCAGAAACACCAGGGTGACAAGAGCCGCCATGAAAAGAGCAGCGGCGTATACGAAAAATGGAGCGCGAATTGAAAACGCGACAACGATCCCCCCAACCGCCGGGCCGGCAACTCCACCGAGGAGAAACCCTCCTTGGAAAGCACCTGCGGCACGTCCGCGCTGGCTTGAATCAACGACACGCAGGAGCAAAGCGAGCGCCGAGACCGTGAACATGGATGAGCCAATTCCGCCGATTCCGCGAAAGGCCACGAGTTGGAGGTACGTCTGGGAAAAACCAGCAATCATGCTGGAAGTGGCAACAATGAGGAGTCCAGATGTCAAAACAATCCGCTCACCAAGACGATCAACGAGTATGCCAGCGATCGGGGCAAAAACAAATCGCATCAATGCAAAAACGGAGATTACTGCGCTGGCTTGCAGGGCTGTTACATCAAAAGTTTTGGCAAAAATGGGGAGCGCCGGAGCCAGGATTCCGAATCCGATGGCCACGAAGAACGCAATGACCGAGAGAACCGCTACTTCCTTCGGGAGCCCCTTCAGAAGGGGGGTGCGCCGAATAGCGCCACCGAGGCGCCGGGTGTGTGAGGCCCTAGTGGGTTGGTCTTCTGGGCTAGCTGGTAGTTCGGGCACTGTGATCCTTTATGAGGGTGCAAGTATGAAGCCTGCTCTTGTGAAGCCTGCTCTGACTCTACTTGCGTGGTAATCCACGCACGGATGGAACCTCTTTCACTATTTATCCGGTGCAGGGCAAGATAGCCGCATGACAAGCGCCGGTCGAGCACAAGCACCTGATCGAAATCGCGCCAAAGTCTATGCCGCTGAGGATCAATTTTCGAGCCTGATGAACCGGGGCGGGAAGGTTGAGTTTTTTGGCTCAGTTCTTGACGTACCCACCCAGAAGAGATTTGCAAACCTTGAATCAATAGATACCTACATGTCTGGGCTTTTTGCCAAGCTGAATTGTGATCTATTTCCTCCAAGAACCCGCGAGCGCAAAGGATCTACGAAGGCGCATTATGAATTTGCCACTGGGGTTATTGCTATTCCCGTGTCAGGTCAAGCAGCAATGTGGGCACTGCGGGAAACGCTCATTCTTCATGAATGTGCACACCATGTTGCAGCCTCGTGCGCGCCGGTCGACGAGCCAGCACACGGTCCAACTTTTACGGCGTGCATGCTGATGCTGGTAGAAACAGCTCTCGGGGACCAAGCCCGGTTGCTGCTTTCATCCGGTTACCTGGAACTGGGTGTTCCGGTTGGAGAACATCAAGAAATATTTTCACATCGGAGCGCAACGTGAAATTAGAGCGAATTGCGGCCCTTTTGGCAAAGGCCGAGCGGACAGACAATCAGGCAGAGGCCGATGCTTATCTCACCAAAGCACAAATGTTGGCGACCCTTGCCAGCATTGACCTTGCAACGGCGCGCAATCACACCAAAACGACAGAGACGCTCACACCTGTGAGTCGTACGGTCACGATCGGAGTTAAAGGAAAACGCGCCAATACCCACCTAGTAAATCTTTTTGTGACGGTCGCACACTCAAATAGTGCGCACGTCGATGTTGCTCGAGATTCGACCTATGTAATCAGTTACGGGATGCCTAGTGATCTGGATTCAATTGAGGCTCTTTTTTCTTCGCTTGCCGTCCAAATGATCACCCATGGAAATGCTTATGTGAACGCAGGTTCCTGGCGTGGCGAAAAATTTGACGGACGAGTTAGAGTTTCTGGTGGATATCGCCGCCGCCGAGTCGAATTCACGGCCCAGACCGCCCGAGCCGCGTTTTACCGGGCTTACATCGTGCGAATCGGTGAGCGTGTGAACGAAGGCCGGGCTCAAGCGATTCGGGAAAATGATTCGAAGACCAAAAATCAGGAGGGTCTATCTGGCGCGTTAGTCCTTGCTAACCGAGAAAAAGAAATCAGCTCATTTCATCGAAGGACTTCCCAGGCACGCGGCAGTTGGGGTGGTTACTCGGGTGCGGCCACGAGCAACTCCGGATCGGCGGCAAGCGCCGGGCGCAGGGCAGCCTCGAGCGCCAATCTTGGCAGTCGCCGAGAATTGCCGGGTGCCCGCCAAGAACTTTCCAGTTAACTTGGTTGTAGTTCAACTAACTGGAGAACTTGGTGACATGATTGTGGCGTGCCACAACGAAGTGAACGCCCCTCTCCCGCTGTTTCATTGCACGACATCAAGGTGGCTAGGGAATCCCTTGTCGGAGTAATCACTGACATCCCGGTTGCAAATGCGCGCTGGTTGACCGAGCTTGTGGGAGGACTGGTCTACCTAATCCCTGAGAATTTGCAAAGGACGGGTTCATTCAAAATTCGTGGTGCTTACAACAGGCTCGCTAAATTGACCGAAAAAGAACGTGAGAGGGGAGTCGTTGCGGCCAGCGCTGGCAATCACGCACAGGGTGTTGCACTTGCCGCTCGGATGCTCGGCATCAAAGCAACAGTGTTCATGCCGCAAGGTGCGACGATTCCTAAAGTTGAAGCGACCAAGGGTTATGGCGCAGAAGTCGAGTTCGTGGGTAACAGTATTGACGAGGCACTTGTGGAAGCACGCGCATTTGCTGAACGCACCGGCGCTATTTTGATTCACCCATTTGATCACCAAGACATTGTTGCCGGGCAGGGAACATTGGGCCTAGAAATCTTGGAAAAAATCCCGGATGTGAAGACCGTCGTGGTCTGCACGGGGGGAGGGGGACTACTTGCTGGTATTGCCTTGGCACTCAAATCGCAAAACCCTGACATCAGAGTCATTGGTGTGCAAGCGGTAAATGCCGCAGCGTATCCGGCGTCACTTGCGGCCGGCTCACCCCAGAAACTTGACCACATGTCGACAATGGCGGATGGGATCGCGGTCGGTTTGCCCGGTGACATTCCTTTTGAAATTGTGAATCAGCACGTTGATGAAATCATGACCGTAACCGAGGATCAATTATCAAGCGCAGCGTTGCTCTTGCTTGAGCGGGCAAAAATGGTTGTAGAGCCGGCTGGTGCCGCTGCGACAGCCGCAGTCATGGCCTGGCCGACAAAATTTGAAGCACCCGTCGCGGTGGTACTTTCTGGCGGCAATGTGGACTCATTGCTTTTGCTTCGCATTATTCGTCACGGCATGGCCGCGAGTGGGCGCTACATGACAATCAAAGTCCGAGTGTCCGATTCGCCTGGGAACCTGGCAAGAATTCTTTCCGCGGTCCAAGATATGCACGCAAATATTGTTGAAATTGAGCACAATCGCATGGATCCATCTTTGGGCGTGGATGAAGTGGAGATTGACATTCATGTTGAGACGCGTGGTCGTGATCACGCACAGGAAGTCCTGCATAACCTGAT
>CAJIYV010000108.1 GCA_905181745.1 uncultured Actinomycetes bacterium
AATGAGCGTGGCGATCGCAAGGTCCGTGAGGGCCTTGTCGTAAGCGACAAGATGCAAAAGACGGTAGTTGTTGCAGTCGAAGACCGCTACAAGCACCCGTTGTATGGCAAGGTTGTGCGCCGAACGAATAAGCTCAAGGCACATGACGAAGCCGAGACCGCAGGTATCGGTGACCGAGTGCTCCTCATGGAAACCCGTCCACTCTCAGCCACGAAGCGCTGGCGTGTGGTCGAGATTCTTGAAAAGGCCAAGTAAGAAGTTCCGCAAGGCTCACCACAGTAAGTGGTGAGGACCAGCAGACGATCAGGAGAATGAAGTGATTCAGCAAGAGTCGCGACTACGCGTTGCGGACAACACGGGTGCCAAGGAAATCTTGTGTATTCGCGTACTTGGCGGTTCCGGCCGCCGTTACGCAGGTATCGGCGACATCATCGTCGCCACCGTCAAGGATGCAATTCCTGGCGGGGGCGTCAAAAAAGGTGAAGTTGTTAAGGCAGTGATCGTGCGCACAAAAAAAGAACGGCGTCGCCCCGATGGCTCCTACATTCGTTTCGACGAGAACGCCGCAGTGCTTCTTAAAGCTGATGGCGATCCACGTGGAACCCGGATTTTCGGACCGGTCGGTCGCGAATTGCGCGAGAAGAAATTCATGAAGATTATTTCGCTAGCACCGGAGGTGTTGTAATGCCGAAGTTAAAGATTCGCAAAGGCGATACCGTCCTGGTGATTTCAGGTAAAGATCGTGGCATACAGGGCAAAGTCATTGACGTGTATCCCGAAGCAGACAAGCTAATCGTCGAGGGTGTAAACCGGATCAAGAAGCACACCAAGGTTGGCCAAGACGCACGTGGCGCTAAGAGTGGCGGGATCATCACCACTGAAGCTCCGGTTCATGTCTCTAACGTGATGCTGGTTGATCCAGAAGACGGCAAAGCGACCCGGGTTGGGTTCACCCGAGAAAAAGTTGAGAAGCGTCGCGCAGACGGTTCGACCTACGAAGCAGAGCGCAGCGTGCGTATTTCGCGCCGCACCGGCAAAGAGATCTAGGACGGATAAGCAATCATGACTACTGCAACAACGCCTCGATTGAAGGCTCGTTACCGTGAAGAAATCGTTCCTGAACTTAAGAAGGAATTCAGCTACGGGAACATCATGCAGGTCCCAGGCCTGACCAAGATTGTTGTCAATATGGGCGTCGGCGAGGCTGCTCGCGACTCCAAGTTGATTGAAGGCGCGGTTCGTGACCTCACCGACATCACTGGTCAAAAGCCACAGGTGACGAAGGCTCGCGTTTCCATCGCTCAATTTAAATTGCGGGAGGGACAGCCCATTGGTGCACACGTCACACTTCGTGGCGACCGCATGTGGGAGTTCCTCGATCGCCTGCTCAGCACCTCGCTCCCACGTATCCGTGACTTCCGGGGTCTTTCTGCAAAACAATTTGATGGCAACGGAAATTACACGTTTGGTTTGACGGAGCAATCCATGTTCCACGAAATCGATCAGGATAAGATTGACCGCACTCGCGGCATGGACATCACGGTGGTAACCACCGCCAAGAACAACGACGAAGGTCGAGCACTGCTCCGGCTTCTCGGATTCCCATTTAAGGAGGCCTGAACACATGGCGAAGAAAGCTCTGATCCAAAAGCAGCAGAAAACACCGAAGTTCAAGGTGCGGGGATATACCCGGTGCAACCGGTGTGGACGTCCACACTCGGTCTACCGTAAGTTCGGCTTGTGCCGCATCTGTTTACGTGAGATGGCACATGCTGGCGAACTACCCGGTGTAACAAAAAGTTCCTGGTAAACCACGACGCTGCAGGTCTTCGGTAACCACCGAAGAAACCACGGCGAGGAAGGCCAAGCGGCCATGACAATGACAGATCCGATCGCAGACATGCTTGCACGTCTGCGTAATGCAAATTCGGCATATCACGAAACCGTGTCCATGCCACACTCCAAGATCAAGGCGAACATCGCCGAGATCTTGAAGGAGCAGGGCTACATCGCCAGTTTTGACGTGGCAGATGCAGAAGTAGGCATGACCCTCACGCTCAACCTTAAGTACGGTCTTTCGCGCGAGCGCTCAATAGCTGGATTACGCCGGGTGTCCAAACCAGGTCTGCGAGTCTACGCAAAGAGCACCAATCTTCCCAAGGTCCTTGGGGGCCTAGGCATTGCCATTTTGTCCACCTCGACCGGGTTGCTCACGGACCGCCAGGCCGCGAAGAAAGGCGTAGGTGGGGAAGTCCTCGCCTACGTTTGGTAGGAGGAGCAATGTCACGTATTGGACGCGCACCAGTCCCGGTGCCTGCAGGAGTAACAGCCACGATTAATGGCCAAGATATTGCGATTGTCGGACCTAAGGGTTCGTTGGCAATCACTATCTCTGAACCCATTGCGATAAGCCAGGTCGGCGAAGAAATCATTGTCACCAGGCCAAACGACGAGCGTGAGTCGCGTTCCCTGCACGGTTTGAGTCGAACTCTGATTTCAAACATGGTCATTGGCGTCACCACAGGCTATGAAAAGACTCTAGAAATTGTGGGGACTGGTTACCGGGTTGCTGCAAATGGCAATAACCTAGAATTTGCATTGGGCTTCAGTCATCCTGTTGTCGTGACGGCACCTGACGGAATCTCTTTTGCGGTGGAGTCACCCGTGAAGTTCACGGTGTTCGGTATTGACAAGCAGAAGGTTGGCGAAGTCGCTGCCAATATCCGCAAGATCCGTAAGCCAGAACCGTATAAGGGTAAGGGTGTTCGCTACGAAGGCGAAGTTGTCCGTCGCAAGGCCGGAAAGGCTGGTAAGTAATGAGTTCCTTTGCCCCCAAGCTCGGCTCAGGCAGCAAGACCGCCGTTGGCCGCAAACGTCGCCACCTTCGCGTTCGCAAGAAGGTTTCGGGTACGGTCATGAGACCACGTTTGGTGGTGAGCCGGTCTGCCCGTCACGTTTCCGCACAGTTAGTAGACGATGTACAGGGTGTGACCTTGGCCGCTGCTTCCACGATGGAGAGCGACCTACGAGTTGCTGATGGTGACAAGACTGCTAAAGCACGTAAGGTCGGAAACGAACTTGCTGCGCGCGCACAAAAAGCTGGAATAGACACAGTGGTCTTTGACCGCGGTGGCCATAAGTACCACGGTCGCGTAGCCGCTCTCGCTGAGGGCGCTCGCGAAGGCGGACTCAACTTCTAATTTTTCGATCGGGAAGAGGTAATAATGTCTGATACGTCGCGCCGCACTGGTGGCGGAGGCGAGCGTCGAGATCGTAAAGATCGAGGCCC
>CAJIYV010000109.1 GCA_905181745.1 uncultured Actinomycetes bacterium
TAACCCCTTGCGTTGTGTGTTTGCTGCGCCGACTGCCAGTAGCATCTTGGCAGAGTTTAAGGACCGCTTTGACATAGAGGCATTCGTGGAAGTGTTCGGACTTACTGAAACGTCTGCTCCTATACTTTCACCATATGGTGAAGACCGACCACCAGGGGCCGCGGGACTCCTCGCGAGCGATTTTTTTGAGATTAGGCTGGTAAACCCGGACACAGATGAAGAAGTACCTGTGGGCGAAATTGGTGAACTTGTGATCCGTCCAAAATTTCCTTGGACATGCAGTCTCGGTTATTACAGCATGGACGATCGCACCGCGGAGGCTTGGCGGAATCTTTGGTTCCATACGGGTGACGCGCTGAAGCGCGATACCGATGGTTGGTACTACTTTGTTGATCGCTACAAGGATGCTCTGCGCCGAAGGGGTGAAAATATTAGTTCTTACGAGGTTGAGCAGGCTGTTTTGTCTCATGCCGCGGTAACTGAATGTGCAGTCATTGCAGTTGCTGCAGAATCTGAAGCTGGTGAGGATGAAGTCATGGCGGTAGTCGTCACGAATGGGGATGTCGATCCCAAGGAAATCTGGGACTTCTGCAAGGGTCGAATACCAGAGTTCGCAATACCGCGATTCATGCGATTTGTGGACGCGTTACCACGGACACCTTCAGAGAAAATTCAAAAATCAGTATTGCGTGAGGAAGGAATAACACCAAATACGCATGATAGAACCACGGTGTAATTCGAGTCAACAACCCGAGTAGGGATCAAGGAGAAGCAAGTGGACTTCACAGAGTTAGCGGAGTACGAAGAGATTAGGCAATCTGTTCGTCAGATGTGTTCCAAGTTTGATGACACATACTGGCAGGAGCATGACGAAAACAAAGAATTTCCGTGGGAGTTCTATAAGGCTGTTGCAGATGCCGGCTGGCTGGGATTGACCATCCCTGAAGAATTTGGGGGAGGGGGCGCCGGTGTTCAAGAGGTGTGCATTGTTGAGCAGGAAATTGCGGCTTCCGGTGCGGGAATGAACGGCTGCAGTGCGGTCCATATTGGCATGTTTGGTTTCGAGTCTATGGTCCGTTACGGAACTCAAGAAATGAAGGAAAAGTACTTTCCCAGGGTAGTGACAGGAGAGTTACACGTCTCATTTGCGGTAACTGAGCCGGATGCGGGCACCGATACCTTGAACATGACAACGTTCGCACGAAAGGTTGAAGGCGGATTTCTCCTGAGCGGGAAGAAGACGTGGATTACCAAAGCCCAAGAAGCTGAGCGAATGTTCATCCTCGCTCGCACACAACCTCTCAGTGAGGTATCAAAAAGAACAGATGGCCTCACCATGTTTTTTGCCCCCATGGATCGCAAAAGCATTGAAATTCGCCCGATCAAGAAAATGGGCCGCAATGCAATCGATACAAATGAGCTGTTTATTGACGACTTGTTTGTCTCCGACGAGGACGTCATCGGGGAGGTCGGTAAGGGATTCCGCGCTATTATGGTGGGACTCAATGCCGAGCGGGTTGTTGCAGCAAATGCGGCTCTGGGAATTGGTAAAGCCTCGATTCGACTAGCAACACAGTATGCGAACGACCGAGTGGTTTTTGGTCGCCCGATCGGGCAGAACCAAGCAATCTCCCATCAAATTGCTCTAGCGCAAATCAGAGTAGATGCGGCCGAAGCCATTTGTCAGAAGGCCGCCTGGATGGTAGATCAGGATATTCCCTGCGGCAAGGAAGCCAATGAAGCCAAATACTTAGCTTCAGAAGCTGGATTCAATGCGGCCGACATGGCAATCAATGTCCTTGGTGGGTATGGGTATGCCAAGGAATACAATGCCGAGAGATATTTCCGTGAGTCGCGCTTGAATCGAATTGCGCCGATTAGCCAGGAAATGGTCCTCAACTATATTGCTGAGCATTCTTTGGGTCTGCCGAGAAGTTACTAAACCAAAATTCAGGGACAGTTCATTACAGGGAAAGGTGTCAGTTATGAATACACAACACAGCGCGAGTACTCCGGGGCGAGAATGGATACCGACTGCACGTGACCTCCTGATTGGTGGGGCGTTTGTCGCCGGGGAGGGCGAGTCAATTGAGGTCGTGAATCCCTCCACCGAAGAGGTGCTCACTCATGTTCGTGGAGCATCCGTTGATCAGGTAGATCAGGCAGTTGAAGCTGCTCAACGGGCCTTTGACCCATGGTCGCGATCCTCTCGCGAGGAGCGCTCACGTGTCCTACATCGCTTCTGCGATGTCTTAGAGGCGCACATCCCTGAACTACTCGCCTCGATTGTCAATGAAGTGGGAACGCCCGTGGCGCTTGCCGAATTTATGCAGGTGAAATTGGGACTCGTGCATCTGCGTTGGCAGGCAGACGCCGCGCTAAAAGACCGAACAGTTGATCTGGGGCCGTGGAACGATCCTGTACCCACCCACAGCCACGTCAATTATTTACCTGTGGGAGTTGTCGCGTGCATTACTGGATACAATTATCCGCTCAATTTGGCGATTTTCAAGTTTGGTGCCGCCATGGCAGCTGGGTGCACTGTGGTACTCCTACCGTCTCCGCGAACCCCGCTTACTACGTTGTTCCTAGGGGAACTTGCCAAAGAAGCTGGCGTCCCTGATGGTGTCTTCAACGTTGTCATCGGTGGTCCGGAAGTGGGTATGCGACTCACGACGCACAACGGGGTAGACAAGGTTTCCTTTACCGGCTCGGACATGATTGGCGAGAAAATCATGCAACAGGCGGCCTTGGGAATTAAGGACGTGACTTTGGAACTGGGTGGTAAATCACCGAGCATTGTTCTTGAAGGATCAGATGTCGAATCATTCGCCGTTGAAATGCATTTGCGGTGGTCGCGCAACGGAGGGCAAGGGTGCGCGGCTCTGGCTCGAATCATGGTTCACGAAAGCCTGATGGATAGGTTTTTAGCCGCGGGCGCCAAAGCCTTTGACCAGATGAAAGTCGGTGACCCATGGGATCCCGCCACAAACATCGGGCCCATGATTCGCCCTGATCACCGTGCTCGAGTGCGGTCCTTCATTGACGGCGCCCCCGGTGAAGGTGGTCGAGTGCTCTTTAGGGTTGACACCCCGCTTCCTGAAAAAGGCTATTTTGTGAATCCGGTGCTCCTCGGCGACCTGCCGTACACGGCAACGGCATGTCAGGAAGAAATATTTGGTCCCGTTGCCGTCATCCTTCCCTTCAAAAATGAAGAAGAAGCCATCATGATTGCAAACTCCACCAACTACGGACTTGCCGCTAATATTTATTCTCCAGATGTGGATCATGCTCGTGAGATCGCGACACGGATTCGATCAGGCACTGTCTGGATTAACGGGGGCGGCAACATGCGACCTGATGCGCCATTCGGCGGCTTCAAGCGATCAGGCGTCGGCCGAGAGATTGGTGAGTGGGGGATTTCGGAATACCTTGAACCGCAGCACCTACAGTGGAGAACCTGATGGAAAATGATGTCAAAGGTCCACTTCACGGGGTGACTGTCCTTGAGCTGAGTTCCATGTACGCAGCACCGACATGTGGGCGGATGATGCGAGACTTCGGTGCAACGGTTATCAAAGTGGAAGACCCCGTGGCGGGTGATTTTGCGCGTCAATGGTCCCCTTTTAAAAATGGTTTGTCGCTCGGGTTTTCTCGATTGAACTCAGGCAAACGCTCGCTCGGTATTGATCTGAGATCGGAAGATGGGAGAGAAATCGTTCGTGACCTTGTGCCACACGTTGATGTTGTTCTCGAATCGTTTCGACCCGGCCGCATGGAGGCTTGGGGGCTGGGTTACGACATTTTGAGTTCGCGCAATCCTGGTGTAGTCATGACGAGAGTCTCGGGATTCGGCCAGACCGGTCCTTATAGTGAACGTCCCGGCTTCGGAACGGTGGCGGAAACTTCCAGTGGGTATGCGTATATCAACGGATGGCCCTCGACGCCACCCACCTCACCCCCATTTGGATTTGCTGACTCAATAGCCGGGATTTCGGCCGCATTCGGAACCGCCATGGCTCTGTTTAATCGCGGCCGCACAGGGGTCGGAGATGTCGTCGATGTCGCGCTGTATGAACCCCTCATGTTCATTATTGGCGACATCATTCTGCAGTGGACGGGTAACGGAGTGATCCAAGAAAGAGTGGGAAATGGGACCGGCTCCGCCTCTCCGCGAGGAATTTTTCAAGCGAAGGACGGGAAGTGGCTTTCGATTGCCGCGTCATCTCAGACAATTGCGGTACGACTTTTTGAAGCAATGGACCGTCCGGACATTATTAAGGACCCGCGATATGCCACCAATGCCGCCCGCATGGAACATAACGAGGACATGCAAAAAATTGTGTCAGAGTGGGTTCAGACCCAGCCTCGCACGGACATTCTTGCAATTTTGGAGAGCCACGACGTTGTTGCGGCGGGAGTAAACGATGCCCGTGACGTTACCGAAGACCCCCACTTTTCCGAGCGAACTCTGGTTGATCTGACCGGGAGTGACCTCCTTGGCAAGGTCAAAATGCCCGGCCCGATCTTGCATGTGTCCTCGTATTCGGGTCCCGAGTATGCGGGAGTTCCGGAAATTGGCCAGCACACTAAAGAAGTCTTACAGGATTTCCTGGGATTTGACGATGCCCGAATACAGTCCTTGGCGCAGAGCGGTGTAATCAGCAGATAGTTTTTCGGTTACGGCTGACCGCCATCGACCGTCAAAAGTGAGCCGGTTGTGTAACTTGACGCCTCGCTCGCCAAATAAAGGGCCGATCCTAAGATTTCGTCAGGTTGTCCTCCACGTTCCAATGCGAAACCTCGTGCCCGCTGTGCAAACATGTCGGGGTCCCAGGCAGAGCTCACATCAGTCATAAAGGTACCCGCCATGATTGCATTTACCCGAACTGCTGGACCAAAGGCATGGGCAAGGCCGACCGTAATGGCGTTGAGGCCGGCCTTTGCTGCGGCGTATGGCAAAGTTGAGGGGCGCGGATGGATCGCTCCGACGCTGGAAATATTGATGATACTGCCTCCATTGAGGGCCGCCATCCGGGTCCCAACGAGAGCGGCTAATCGAAACGGCCCCTTGAGATTGACGTCGAGCACCTTGTCAAAAAGCTC
The DNA here is from genome assembly GCA_905181745.1 of uncultured Actinomycetes bacterium. GTDB lineage: Bacteria > Actinomycetota > Actinomycetes > S36-B12 > S36-B12 > UBA4592. The sequence continues at coordinate 5,107 of CAJIYV010000109.1, forward strand.
CTCGGTTACTGAATCAACCGTGTCGTATACAGGCGACATGCCCGCGTTGTTTACTAAAATATCGATCGACCCGAACTCCTGGTAGCAAGTCTCAACTAACTGTTCAAGTTCAGACCATCGCCCTACGTGCGCTCCAACCCCTATAGCGCGGCGTCCGGTGGACTGGCGAATACTGGAGGCCACTTCTTCGCACGCTTCTAATTTGCGACTGGCAATCACCACATCAGCCCCATGATGGGCAAATCCTTCGGCCATGACCCTACCGAGTCCTCGACTGCCCCCCGTGACGAGAGCCACTTTGCCACGTAAATCAAACAGCTTTTCCACGTCGCTCCTCAAAGTATTTTGATCAATAACCTAACCCTAGTGGCAGCCCCGATAATTCCTTGCTATGGTGATCATAGATTATTTATTAAGGAGACAAAGTGAGTGAAAGTGCATCACTAACCCCCGAGCAAACAGCGCTTCGAACTGTTGCCCGGGAAGTGGCCAACGATGTGTATGCCCCCCTAGCCGACGAGTGGGATGCCACCAGAACCTTATTTCCGGATGCGGAGATAAAGCGACTGGCTGAACTAGGTTTTCTGGGTATCTGTCTTCCGGAGGAGTACGGGGGTTCGGATGCCCCACTGATGGATGCCCTGATTGTCATTGAAGAATTGGCTAAAGTGTGCCGCCCAGCGGCTTTTGAGGTCTTTGA
>CAJIYV010000110.1 GCA_905181745.1 uncultured Actinomycetes bacterium
TAATCTCCCCGAAGGGAAAATCACTCAGGGAGCGAATGGGATTAATCGAACCGATGAAAGTGCGAATACCGCAAGAGGCGGCGGTATTTTTTTGCATGTGAGCAATGGGAAAAACACAGCTGGGTGTATCGCTGTCCCCCAAAAGTTTATGAAAAATGTGCTGAGATGGCTGGATCCAAAAAAGAATCCCGTGATCGTGATCCGGGTGAATAACTGACTAAACGGTGATGACAGGTGAGTCGACGAGGTCATCGATTGCTGGGAACTCTGCACGCCAATCTTTCCCTTTCTGAATGTCAATCTCAGCGCCAAGTACGGTTTCAGTCTCCCCACCTTGCGCCAAAACGTTTCCGAGCGGATCAATGATTACTGAACTTCCCCCGAGCTGGTGTCGGCCCTGGGTCCCAATTTGATTGCATGCAATCACCCAAGCTTGGTTTTCAACAGCCCGGGCCGGAAGCAACGCATCCCACTGGCTAATTCGAGGAATCGGCCAGCCAGAGGGAATCACGAAAGCTTGTGCCCCAGCAAGGCGCATTGCCCGAAACATTTCGGGAAAGCGAGCGTCATAGCAGGTGGCAAGACCAGTTAATCCCAGCGGCGTTTCGACCATCACGTAATTTTTTCCCGGAGTCATGGTGTCTTGTTCACGCGCATACGTAAACACATGCACTTTGCGGTAGTAGGCAGCCAGCTCACCCTGTGGGTTAAACAACACACTCGTGTTGTGTAGGTCTGCGCCGTCTTTTTCGCAAAAGGAACCACCGTGTAACCAGATTCCTCGCTCACGTGCCTTGCGCGCAAGCGCTGTTGGTAGTGCCCCATCAATTGGTTGGGCATGCTCGCGGCTGGCTTCGAGGTCAAATGCCCCCACATTCCACAACTCAGGCAGCAACATGAATTCGCAATCGGGCGCCTGCTGATCAATCAGCCCAAGAACCCGCTCAACTCGTTTCGGAACCGACTCTGACGTTGAGCAGTCAATTTGCAGCACTTTTACCTTCACACCCATAGAATTGAGTGTATTCCCAGTACTAAATGCCAGAGATACGGCAGACTATAAACATGTCGGATCTACGTGAAACTAAGAGCGCCCTTGACCCCATGAAGACGTATCTAGAGGCCGTTTTGGACTTCTACGCCACCCTGGAGCCCCTCACTGCTGACCAGTGGGTACTTCCCACACCGTGCCCAGGCTGGAGCGTGGCCGACCTTGTCGCCCACACGATTGACATTGACTCTATGGCTGTCGGTGAGCCGGCACCGGATCATGAACCCAATTGGGATCAACTCCCCCACGTGAAAGGTCCATCAAATCAATTCACTGAGCGCGGCGTGGACTTCAGACGTGGGACCCCGCCGGCTGCTTTGTTAGAGCAGATGCTCTCTGCCGCCAATAATCTCTCTGATTTTCTTTTGACGCAGTCACCCACCATAAATATTCCTTGGGTCAAAGGCGAGCTGGCAAAAGAACAGTTCCTCTCCATGCGGGCATTCGATATTTGGGCCCATGATCAAGACGTTCGAATTGCAATTGGGGCCCCGCAAAATCTCATGAGTAACCCTGGAAAAGATGCAGCGCAGCGAATGTTCGGCACTCTGCCATTTATTTGGGGCAAAAAAATGGGAGTACCCTCGGGTGAATCCTTACAGTTGGTCTTCACCGGACCAGACATCGACGGAACTCTCTTTATCGCGACCGGTCCCGAAGACAAGGCTGCTTTCGTCAGTGAACCAACCGGCGAGATAACCCGCATCGAAATCTCTTGGGCTGACTTTGTTAACGGATATTGTGGGCGGGTAGACCCCGACGTTACTGCAACTCGAATGACCGGGTCAGGTCCACGAGCTCGAGAGTTTATTAATGCACTAGCATCCACACCGTGAACTGGCCCTGGTCAGTCCTTGAGTAGTAATTCGTCTAGAGCCGGGTCGGCCAAGTAACTGGCCACACTAGCTAAAGCGCGCGATCCAAGTGCCCCGTCAATTATTCGATGATCGAATGAAAAAGTCAGTTGCATGATCGGCCGGATCACAATGGAGTCGTCAACTACCCAAGGTTTATGCATGATCCGACCCATAGCGAGAATGGCGGCCTGACCAGGGGTGATGATCGGAGTCCCCCCATCAACTCCAAATACCCCGACGTTAGTGACCGTTATGGTGCCACCGGTGAGATCGGATGGGCTCGCTGAACCATCTCGTGCTTTATTCATCTGAGTGGTGATGCTGGCAGAGAGGGCAATGGGATTGTCAGCGTTCGCATTTCGCACCACAGGAACTAGAAGCCCCTTTGATGTGTCAGTAGCAAAACCTAAATGAATATTAGGGTGAATGAGTACGTCAGCGCCTTCTTTGGTGTCAATCCAACTTGAGTTAATGCGCGGGTATTTTTGGGCCGCACGAATCAGGGCAGCAGAGACCAACACGAAAGGGGTGATTCGCTCATTGCTGCGCGTCTTGATTTTATCCACGACTTCAAGCGTCCTTGACATGTCGACCTCAACCCACTCGGTGACATGGGGGGCAGTGAATGCAGACGCAACCATGGCCTCCGCCATTAGGCGTTGGACACCACGGACCGGGATGCGTTCGCCAGCGTGATCATGGGAGACACTTGGCGGTACCACTCCACCGCCAATTGCGGCTTGAATGTCTTCTCGAGTGACTTCACCATTGGGACCGGTTCCGATCAGAGTTGACAGGTCTATTCCTTTGTCTTTTGCGAGCTTGCGTACTAATGGCTTAGCGGTAACCCGGTTCGGATTCGGCGTTGACTCTGTAGGTGAATCTGTAGGTGTCTGTTTACGCGACCGGCGGGTGAGTGAGGCACCTTCTTTAACTCCGTAACCAACCAGAACAGGATCGCGCTGGGACTGTACCTGCGTTTCGATCGAAATTACTCGAGCGCCGACGGGGACAATTGCGCCAATTTCCTCGTGGATTTCCGAGACCACACCAGCCCACGGGATGGGAAGTTCAACAGTTGCTTTGGCTGTTTCAATTTCGACCACCATTTGGTTTACGGATACTGAGTCCCCTGGTTCAACGAGCCATCGCACAATTTCAGCTTCGGTTAAACCCTCACCCGCGTCGGGCAGATGAAAAATTTCAATAGGCACTTTTACGCCTCCATGACTGAATCAACGGCGACCAGAATTCGGTCATGATCGGGTAGGTAGTGCTCTTCAAGTTTGCTCGGTGGGTAGGGAATGTCGTATCCGGTTACCCGTTCAATGGGAGCCTCAAGTGTGTAAAAGCAGCTCTTCCCGATTCGAGCAGCAATTTCAGCGCCCAGACCCAAGTTTCCCGGAGCCTCATGAACAATCACAAGGCGTCCAGTTCGTTCCACCGAGTCGGCAATACTGCGGTCATCAAGTGGTGAAAGCGATTGCAAGTCAATAACTTCAAGTGAGTATTCACTTGCATTCGCAGCTTGTAGTGCAGTTTTGACCATAGGTCCGTAGGCGACGACGGTGACGTCAGAACCAGTTCGCACCGTGCGAGCCCGCCACGGATCCGCGGGAGATTGGGTGCGATCAACGGGGCCCTTGTCCCAGTATCGCCGCTTAGGCTCAAAGAAAATTACCGGGTCATTA
>CAJIYV010000111.1 GCA_905181745.1 uncultured Actinomycetes bacterium
AAAGATTATTTCCGCACTCCGGGAACGCAAAATGGCCGCAATGACTTCGGGAGCTGGGCCTGCCGTTTTGCTGTTAATAAATCGCAATCACGTGAGTGAACTTGAAGTGGCGCTGTCAGTTGTTCCACAAGATTGGACTCGCATCGCTGTGCCCGTTGATTTCGAAGGGGTTAGGGCTGTCCCACTCCCGGTTTAGGCCCTTGCACACAGGCCACTTCTACTTGTGTTAGCCTTTGATCGTCCACAGTCGTGGCGAGCATCCTTTAAGACCCACATTCATAAATATCCGCAGAAGCGATTTATGTGAATAGAAGCCTTAGCGGGGGCACAGTTTCGCTTTTTAATAGGTATCTCACAAACGTAATCATGTTTGGCCTAGGGCACTTTTGCCCATACACACAAAGGAATTATTGAGTGTCAGAAACAACAGATTCAAAGCGTCGCACAGATGGGCTCTCCGGAATGCTGCTACCAGAGTTGAAGCAACTTGCACAACAACTCGGTATTGCGGGATCGAGCGCCATGCGCAAATCAGATTTAGTCTCAGCGATTGGCGAACGTCAAAATCAAGCCAGTACCCGCCGAGCAGCGCCTAAGTCAGCGTCCAAGTCAGCGCCTGAAAAAGAGCCAAAAGAAAATACGGCGCAAACGCAAACGCAAACGCAAGATGAGCCCGCCAGATCCGATTCAGGCGAGGATTCGCAGCAGGACCAGCCACGCGGAGATCGAAATAGTGGTAACAACAACAATCGAAATAGCCGAAATAACAATAATCGTGATCGCAATTCCAATGATCGCAATAATAATGATCGCAATTCCAATGACGGCGATGAGGATCGCAATAGCGGATCCGAGGATCGCAATAGCCGCAGCCGCAATCGGAATAGAAGAGACCGTCGTGATCGGCAGGGAAACCGTCGCCCTAGCGGTCAGACCGGCATGAACGAATACGAGCCCGAACTCACCGAAGACGACGTGCTGCTTCCAGTAGCCGGTATCTTGGATGTCCTAGACAACTACGCTTTCGTGCGCACGAGTGGCTATCTTCCAGGCCCAAATGATGTGTATGTCTCTCTCTCATTTGTTCGCAAATATGGGCTCCGCAAGGGCGACGCGGTAATCGGTTCGGTGCGGCAAGCTCGCGAGGGAGAACGTCGCGAAAAGTTTAATCCCTTGGTCAAAGTCGAATCCATAAACGGACTTGACATTGAAACCGCCAAGAACCGTCCAGATTTCTCGAAGTTGACTCCGCTGTATCCGCAGGAGCGACTTAAGTTGGAGACAACCAGTTCAAACCTGACCACTCGGGTAATTGACATCGTGGCACCAATTGGCAAGGGCCAGCGTGGGCTGATCGTGTCTCCGCCAAAAGCGGGAAAGACCATGGTGTTGCAAGCAATTGCTAACGCAATCACTACGAATGACCCCGATTGCCACCTTATGGTCGTGTTGGTTGACGAGCGTCCCGAGGAAGTAACTGACATGCAGCGCAGTGTCGAAGGTGAAGTTATCGCTTCGACATTTGATCGCCCGGCTGAAGACCACACGATCATTGCTGAGTTAGCAATCGAGCGGGCAAAGCGACTCGTCGAGTCGGGTCAGGACGTCGTTGTACTTCTCGACTCAATGACCCGGTTGGGACGGGCATACAACTTGGCAGCACCCGCCTCAGGTCGGATTCTCTCCGGAGGCGTCGACTCAACTGCTCTCTTTCCACCGAAGAAATTCTTTGGTGCCGCGCGAAATATCGAAAATGGTGGCTCATTGACTATTTTGGCCACAGCACTGGTTGAGACTGGCTCTCGGATGGACGAAGTTATTTTTGAGGAGTTCAAAGGGACCGGCAATATGGAACTCAAACTTGATCGTCGGTTGGCGGACAAGCGGATTTACCCGGCTGTGGACGTTGATCCATCCGGAACCCGCAAGGAAGAACTATTGCTCTCACCCGAAGAGCTCAAGATTGTGTGGACCCTGCGCAAGGTGCTGCACGCCTTGGATCCACAGCAATCAATCGAGCTGCTGCTCAACAAGCTTCGTGAGACCGAAACCAACTACGAGTTCCTCAAGCAAGTTCAAAAGACCACGCCGTCGGCTTCAGGCGGCGGCGACGACGAGGCCTAACTGTCAGGGGGACCGAAATCCGCCTTGCACTGACATGGCATACTAAGCGAAACCGGTTCACGGGACTTCGATTGATACAAGTTTTTCTGCTCTCGCATGAAAATTGCGTCGCAAGTGTCGACCCGGGCAATGATTAAGGAGAAGGACATGAAGGCTGGTATTCATCCAGATTACGTCGAGACGACGGTGACCTGCACTTGTGGCAGTACCTTCCAAACACGTAGCACCTCCAAAAGCGGCACCATCCACGCCGATGTGTGCTCAAATTGCCACCCGTTTTACACGGGTAAGCAGAAGATTCTTGACACCGGTGGCCGGGTAGCGAAGTTCCAGAACCGCTACGGGACCACACCTGCCAAGGACGAAAAAGTAGAATCTGAGTAGTTACTTCCCGGGCGCCGTTTTGGAATCGGCCGCGTGTCTCCCCCGTCGCGCGGTCGATCCCAGGGCGGCGTCCGTTTTTTAATCCACAGCTCAGTCACGAGCGCAAGTTCAGGAGCGAATCATGTTCGAATCATGTGCCCAGCTTGAAAGTGAACTCAACGAGGTCGAAGCAGGGTTGGCTGACCCGGCAATTCATGCCGACCAAGCACAGGCGCGCAAGTTTGGGCGCCGGTACGCGGCTCTGCGTCCGATAGTTGGCGCCTATCGTGACTGGCTGGCGGTGACATCAGACCTGGAAGCGGCTCGGGAACTCGCTGATCAAGATGAGGCATTCGCAGCTGAAGCAGTTGAGCTGCTCCCCAGACAAGCAATCCTCGCGGAAAAACTGACGGAATTGCTCCTGCCACGTGATCCGATGGATGACAAAGATGTGATCGTAGAGATTAAGGCCGGTGAGGGTGGAGACGAATCGGCACTTTTCGCTTCGGACCTCATGCGCATGTATTTGCGTTACGCGGAGCGCCGTGGCTGGGCCACCGAAGTTCTCGATGCAGTCGAATCGGACCTGGGGGGTTACAAAGATGTCTCGATTGCGGTGAAGTTTAAGGGAGTCCCAGGACCTGGTGAAGGACCCTATGCGCGTTTGCGTTTTGAAGGCGGCGTTCACCGGGTACAACGAGTTCCTGTCACCGAGTCTCAGGGCCGTATCCATACGTCGGCGGCCGGTGTCATGGTTGCGCCCGAGGCTGAAGACGTTGACGTCACGATTGATCCCAATGATTTACGGATTGATGTGTATAGGTCTTCTGGGCCTGGTGGTCAAAGTGTTAACACCACGGATTCGGCGGTTCGAATCACACATATTCCCACAGGTGTTGTGGTTTCTTGCCAGAATGAAAAGAGTCAATTACAAAACAGGGAACAAGCCATGCGAATCTTGCGGGCGCGGCTTCTCGCAGTTGCCGAAGACACTGCAGCCAAGGAAGCTTCCGATATCCGACGGTCTCAGGTACGCACTGTGGACCGCAGTGAACGAATCCGAACCTACAATTTCCCCGAGAATCGGCTCAATGACCACCGGGTTGGGTTTAAGTCGCACAACTTGGATCAGATCCTTGATGGCGATCTGGACGCAGTGATTGAAGCCTGTATGACCGCAGACCAACAGAGTCGGCTGGCAGAGCCCTCGGCGTGAACACTATCCGCGACATTCTCGTTGACTCTCAGCGTCGACTCTCCAATGCGGGGATTGAGTCAGCGTCAACGGAGTCGGCCCAGTTATTGGCTCACGTCCTTGGCGTCCTGAGAAATCGCCTCTTCATGCAGGACAATGTTGACGAGGAAGACCGCATTGCCTTTGAAAGACTATTAGCCAAGCGCCTTAGCCGTATTCCGCTGCAACACATCACGGGCACTGCTCCATTTCGTCGAATTGAGCTCAACGTTGGACCGGGTGTTTTTGTTCCCAGGCCGGAAAGTGAATTGGTAGCCGAGGCGGCAATTCGTTTCTTACGTGAATGCCAAAATCCAATTGCAGTGGATCTGTGTTCGGGATCAGGGGCCATCGCCTTGTCACTGGCACTTGAGGTGCCCGGTGCGAAAGTAATCGGGGTGGAAGTGAGTCCTGATTCATTTGTGTGGCTTGAGCAAAATGTGAAACGATTCGAGTGTGAAATTCCGGTCGAGATACACCAAATGGATGCAACCGATTTTACCGCAAGTGTATTTGCTAAATTGGCGGGTAAGTGCGATGTTGTTACCTGCAACCCCCCGTACATCCCGCTGGGTATGATTCCACGTGATCCTGAAGTGCGTATTCATGAGCCAACAGTGGCGCTTTATGGTGGAACCGATGGGCTCGATGTCATTCGCGGAATTGCGAAAACTGCTGCCATGCTTCTCAAGTCAGGAGGGCTACTCGTAGTGGAGCATGCTGATGTCCAAGGCGCAGAGGCTGGCGATGCCGGCGTGGTGAACCTCCTAAAGCAAGTTCATCTTGATGAAGGGCTGGCGACTTATGTCCCGGGGATCTTGGGGGAGCCCCTGTTTGCAGAGGTCACTGACCGTCTGGACTTTAACCAGCGACCTCGCTTCACCATGGCCACTCGGGTTTAGGCTCAGGGTGTGAGCGTTCGAATTGATGCAGGTGACCTGCACAATCGGGATCGAGCTATTTCAATGGCCTACTCGACGGTGCGACGGGGCGGGCTCGTAATCGTTCCTACGGAGTCGCAGTATGCCGTGGTCACCGACGCCTTCTCTCCACGGGGAACCGCGCTACTGCGCGAGTACCGTGGGCTGGGACCGCAGGTACCACTGACAGTTCTGGTGCCCAACGCAAATGCGGTCTCTGGAATCACCTCTTCTATTCCGCAGATCGCCCGTGAACTAATGGAGTGTTATTGGCCGGGCGAGCTCACCCTGCTGCTCTCAGCAGGGACAACGTTGGCGTGGGATCACCCCGCCGATGCGCCAATCGCGGTACGGATGCCTCGACACCCATTTCTGTTGGAATTGCTGGGAACGACTGGCCCATTGGCATCGTCAAGCGCTCAGCCGATAGGCATGGCGCAGATCACCCAAAATATGGACCTTGATGCGTGCGATGTGGATCATGTGTCGGTACTGATCGCGGCTGGGGACCTGGCCAGCGGCAGTGGAAGCACAATAATTGACTGCAGCGGCGGTGAGCCCAAGATCCTTCGAGAAGGGGTGATTGCGCACGAGGGCCTAATCGAGTTCATTAACTCACAGGAATCGACCCACGATTAGGGGTGGGTTTCATGGTGACCCCCTAGACTGAGGGTTCGTTGAAGAATAAGCGTAGAAATTAATTCTTATGTGTGAGAGGAATATGACCGCATGACTTTTTGGGGCCCAGATTTTGTTGAGCTTGAGGCGCAAGACCCACAGATCGCTGGAATCTTGCTTTCTGAGTTAGAACGAGCTCGCGGAGGTTTGCAACTTATTGCGAGCGAAAACTTCACCTCACCGGCGGTATTAGCGGCACTTGGTTCAACGCTGAGCAATAAATACGCCGAAGGTTATCCGGGCAAGCGTTACTACGGCGGATGCTCAGAGGTTGACCGCGCGGAAACAATTGGCATCGAGCGGGCAAAGCAGCTTTTTGGGGCCGACCATGCAAACCTTCAACCGCATTCTGGCGCAAGCGCCAATCTTGCTGCCTACGGTGCCTTTGTGAAACCAGGGGAGACTGTATTGGCCATGAGTTTGCCGCACGGCGGTCATCTCACTCATGGTTCCGCGGTGAGTTTTTCTGGGAAATGGTTCAATGTTGTGTCCTACGGGGTCGCCCCGGAGACCGATTTAATTAATATGGCGGAAGTGCGTCGGCTAGCTGTTGAGCATAAACCCAAAATGATTATTTGTGGTGCGACCGCCTACACCAGACTCATTGACTTCGCCGGATTCCGCGAAATTGCCGATGAAGTGGGTGCGATCCTCATGGTTGATGCCGCACACTTCATTGGTCTGGTTGCAGGGAAGGCCATTCCCAGCCCTGTGCCATATGCAGATGTTGTGTGCTTTACCACCCACAAAGTTTTGCGTGGACCGCGTGGCGGAATGATTTTGTGCAAGGAGGAGCATGCGGCCACAATTGATAAGGCCGTTTTCCCAATGATGCAGGGCGGCCCACTGATGCACGCGGTTGCTGCAAAAGCCGTGGCACTCAAAGAAGCAAGTACGCCCGAATACCAAACCTACGCTCAACAAGTTGTGCTTAATGCACAGGCGTTGGCAGCGGGATTGGCAAAGCGGGGGATGCGTCCGGTGAGCGGTGGGACTGACACCCATTTGGCGCTCATCGACCTTTCTGGGATCGGAGTCAATGGCAGTGAAGCGGAGATCCGTTGTGATACTGGACGGATCACGCTGAATAAGAATGCAATTCCATTTGACACTTTGCCTCCATCTGTTGCCTCAGGTATTCGAGTGGGAACCCCCTCAGTGACAACCCAGGGAATGGGTGTAGACCAAATGGATGTCATCGCCGATCTCATTGATCGCGCTGTGCGCCAGAGTGAACCCATTGAGGACATCGCTGCACGCACAAATGAACTCGTATCCGCTTTCCCGGCATATCCACGGGATTAAATCGAGAGGAGTAAGTCATGCGCGAATACATGCTGTGTCTTTTTGCAGCTGCCGCAGTGACCTATTTCCTGACTCCTCCCGTGCGCGCTCTGGCATTTCGGTGGGGGATCATTGCGCCAGTTCGTGATCGTGACGTGCATGAGACGCCCACCCCGCGCTTGGGTGGGCTGGCCATGGCCGGTGGACTGCTAGCTGGCTTCCTACTTGCGAGCAAGCTTCCCATGATGAGCGCGGTTTTTGATGGCTCAACCACGATCGTCGCGCTGCTCTCAGGGGCGGCCATTATCGTTATCTTGGGCGTAATCGATGACAAATGGGGACTTGACGCACCGACCAAACTTGCTGGCCAAGTTCTCGCGGCAGGCGTCATGGCTTTTCAGGGGGTCGCCATAATTTGGTTACCCATTGGTGGAACATTCGTTCTTGACCCATTAACGAGTGTTTTACTCACGGTAATTGTCGTTGTAGTAAGTATTAATGCCATCAACTTTGTCGATGGTCTTGATGGGTTGGCTGCTGGTATCGTGGCGGTAGCCGCAGGGGCATTCTTTGTGTATGCGTATGTACTCTCGGTTGAACTTGGACTTGAGCGTGCGACTCTTGCGACTTTAGTGAGTGTGGTTTTGGTCGGCATGGGACTAGGCTTTTTACCGAATAACTTGTTCCCAGCCCGAATATTCATGGGGGACACGGGCTCGATGCTCCTGGGCCTGCTACTAGCTGCTGCAACAATCACGCTTTCTGGGCAAGTGGACCCGAGCGCCCTGTCCCGTGGCGTTTTCCTGCCAACCCTGCTGCCATTAATTTTGCCCTTTGCCGTTATGGCGTTGCCGTTAGCCGACCTGGGTCTTGCGGTGATCAGGCGTACGAGGGCCGGACGCAACCCGTTCGCACCTGATAAACGACACTTACATCACCGACTATTGGAAATGGGCCATTCGCAACGGCGAGCCGTCGCCTTGATGTATGCGTGGACTGCCTTGATTGCTGGATCGGCGTTGGCTGTTGCATTTTTCCCGCTGATTTATGCAGGGGTTGCCACCGCAATCGGCGTTGTAATTATGGTGTTTCTGGTCACACGCACGTATGCGGTGTCGAGCGCGGAGAAGGTTGAACCGCAGAATCGACGAATTGGTCGGATCGGTTAGCCAGATCCGATGGCCATGCGGTAGCGTACCCTTGCAACTAGAGCGTGGTCAGTAATCGCTCGCCTAACCAGCTGCGAGGTGTTTTCCAGTGCCAAGTGCACGGGGTATCGACTCACTGGTCCTTCGCAGAGCCGGTCTTGGTACTGCTGTGGCTGGCGTGATTGGTGTGATTGTTGCGGGGTGGGTTGCAGGCGGCTCAGCC
>CAJIYV010000112.1 GCA_905181745.1 uncultured Actinomycetes bacterium
CGCGCGTTTTATCAACCCCCGTTCGCGCCATTACCGTGTAGAAATCTGCGATTCCGGCATGTGTAATCCACGCCTTTGTCCCATTGATTCGATACGTGCCGCCCTCTTTCACGGCTTGAGTGGTCATTGCGGCAGCGTCCGAGCCTGAGCCGGGTTCGCTCAGACAATACGCACCTAATGTTGCGCCGCTGAGAATCGTGTCCTGCCAGCGTTCCTTTTGCCCCACCGTCCCAAATTTGATCAGCGGGGCGCAGGCCAAATGGTGGACACTCATGCTCATGCCCGCGGTGAGCCAGGCGCGAGATATTTCTTCAAGGACTTGGAGCGAGACGGTGTAAGGGACTTTTGCGTCTTGATCGTTGCAGATAATCTCGGAGTACGGCAAGGTAAGCAGTCCCAACGCTCCGAGTTCCCGAATAAGCGCACGCGGGAACTCCCCCCGATCTTCGCAATCGGCGGCGACCGGTGCCAGCTTCTGTTGGGCAAAGTCCTGCGCCACTGTCAGCAAATCGGAGTCCTGTTGGGTCTGCACGAGTCGGGAGACGCTAGACCCGATCCAATTCAACACGTGCTAGATCCCGATAATCACAAGATCACGGGTTTGCTTATTCACCGGCTCAGGGCCATCTGCGGTGCAGATCACGATGTCCTCGATCCTCGCGCCGTGAACGCCTTCGAAGTAAAAGCCCGGTTCGATGCTGAAAATCATATTGTTCAGGATCACTGTCTGGTTATTTTCGCCCAGATACGGTTCCTCATGGGTCTCCAACCCGATCCCGTGGCCAGTTCGGTGAATGAAGTGCTCCCCCAGTCCGTGTGTCGCCAATTCGTTGCGACCCGCTGCATCAATATCGTGACTCACCGCGCCATGGGATACCGCGTTAGTGGAAAGTTCCTGTGCCCTTTGCAAGATCGAATAACGCTGCCTGAATTGCTCGCCCGGGTCGCCCATCGAGTAAGTCCGAGTACAGTCGCTGCAGTAGCCACTGGGCATCGTGCCACCTATGTCGACCACTACTGGATCCCCCGGTTGAATTACTCGATCACTGAGTTCATGATGGGGACTAGCCCCGTTGGGGCCAGAGGCAACGATCACGAAATCAACACGTGCATGACCTTCGGACAAAATCAGATCAGCAATATCTTTTCCCACTTCCTCTTCGGTACGTCCGACACGCAGGACGTGAGGAATTTGAGCGTGCACCCGGTCAATTGCTGCAGCAGCCACTCGCAAGAAGTCCAGCTCGGTGGGGGTTTTAATAATTCGGATGGCACTAATGATGGGTGCAGCTAATTCAATTGTGGCGCCCGGAAAATTTTCTGAAAGTTTAAGAACTCGTTCAGCCCACATGTGGTTGTCGACAGCAACTCTTCCTCCGTTAAACCCAGACCTTTCCCCAATGATCTCGTATGGGTTCGCGCTCTCGGCCCAACCAATTACTTCCCAGCCCAGATCCCCAAAGGGGCTCGCCATCGCCGTTGATACTTCCAAGCGGGGAACTAGTAAAAATGGTTCCGCGTGAGGTTGAAGCACCAAGGCGGTGATGCGTTCAAGCGGGATCGCGTTGTAACCGATCAAGTACCGTAGATCCGCACCCGGAGTGACAAGCATGAGCTCGAAGCCAAGCTCTTGCATGTGTACCTGTACTTGGGTTATTCGCTCTGTGTAGTCCGAAGTCGAAGGCATGTAGTACAGATTAGCCCGGATGCCATACTTTCGCCGTGAGTGGACCTCTTTTAATTCTTGACACGGCAACCCTGTATTACCGCGCGTTCTATGCACTCCCGCAGAAGATGACGGCACCTGACGGCAGTCCCCACAATGCAGTGCGTGGCTTTTTGGCGATGCTGACCAAACTAATTGTGATTCACCAGCCCAGCGGGCTAGTTGCCGCCTGGGACAACGACTGGCGACCGCAATGGCGGGTGGAACTATTGCCCAGCTACAAAACCCATCGGGTTGAGTCGGACCAGGGTGAGGAAGGAGCCCCGGATACGCTACGTGCGCAAATAGAAGCCATTGCCCAGATTCTGGACGCTTTCGGTATCGCCAGAGCGGGAATCGACGGTTTTGAGGCCGACGATGTCATCGCATCACTGACGGAACAATCTGGCGCGCGTTGCCTTGTGGTAACCAGTGATCGAGATCTGATCCAAGTCGTCAACGAACGCGTGTCACTACTTCTCCAAGTCAGCGGCGGCGTCGAGGGATGGCCGATTCTGGATCCAGTGGCTATCGAGGCGAAGTACGGGGTGTCTCCCGCCGACTACTTGGCCATGGCTGCGTTACGCGGCGATCCAAGTGATGGGCTTGCGGGGATCGCCGGAATAGGTGATAAAACCGCCTGCGCGTTGGTCAATGAATTTGGAAGCCTGGACTCACTCATAGGCGCAGCGGCAGCCCAGACATGTGCAAAGCCACTGACACCCCTACTTGCACAACGGATCACCTCAGGTGCACCGTATCTTGAATCAGCCCTCGCGGTGATAACTGCCGAAAAGCGGCTTCCGATACATCAATGGCCCGTTGATATTCCCTATGAACCCGTTGATCCACAAGGCCTCGATGCCCTCGCAATCAGATGGGGAGTGGAGAAATACGTGGTCGAATTGCTTCAGGCTGCACTCGGATAAGAAATTATTCCCCTTTGACACAAATCAATGGCCGCAACCGCATTAGCGTGCAGATCCGAGTCTTGGGGCGTGACGGCAACGATCTGGCCCAGTAAATCGATTACTTGGCGAACCCAGCGAACAAAATCACCGGCCGTCACATCATTACTTGTCAGGATTTTCATGAGGGTTGCGCCCTTCGCCCAGCGGTACAGAGCCCAGGCGAGTCCCGCATCAAGTTTTCTGCTTTCGTGAACTTTATGGTCATGTTCAAAGCCCTCAACCTGTCCCCAAATTTCATGAATTTCGTCGAGCGCCTTCTGGGTAGGGCCACCAGGCACCGAGGGAGCTTCATCTGAATCGCCACGTCGACTTTCATAGACGAAGGTGGAACACACCGCCGCGAGTGAAGCGGGGTCAAGTGGGTCTAAGACACCGCCCACGATAGTTTGGGCAATCAACAAGTCATTCTCGGAGTAAACCCCCTTGAGTAAATCCCCTTTGCGGGTTACCTGCCATTCACCCTGTGGGCTTTTGGCCAGGTAGTCGAGCCCAGCCAACACCTCGCAGAGACGATCGAATCGGCGCGCAATCGTATTGGTCCTCCCCTTCATTCGAGAGGACACCTCTTGATATTGGCTATGCGTTTTTTGATACCGCTCACCCCAACGGGCGTGGGCTTCACGTTCATCGCAACCGTGGCATGGGTGGGCCCGCATTTGGTCGCGCAAGTCTTGGATGATCGGGTTGACATCGTGCGATTTCTTCCCGCGCCTCTTTGGATCAGCAGATCTTTGACCAATCTCACGAACCTGGGACGCAAGGTTTTTCCTCATGCTTGTGTCCCGGGACGAAAAACTTTTTGGGACTCTGATGCGGCCGATCGGCGTGAGATCCACCAGCGCATCATGGTGATTGAGTCTGCGTACCTGCAGGTCCCCAGTCACCACCATAGGGCGCGGTTCAACCTTTGAGCTATTGATCGCGGGCGAAACAACAACCGCAGGTCCAGCCTTCTTGCCTGCAGAAAGCACAATTACGTCCCCAACCTTAAGGGTTCGCAGTTGCGCATCACCTACGTCACGTCGATGACGTACCACTTGTCTACTGTCTTGGCGTTCGGCCACCGAAATCTCGTGTCGCAGTAAACTGTACTGCTCGAAGTCACCCAGATGGCACTGCATGGATTCTAAATATCCAGCTTTCGCTTCATCAAGTTTGCGAAGCTCAGCTGCCAGTCCGACAACGGATGCATCCGCCTGAAATTGGGCGAAGGAGGTTTCTAATAGCTCCCGCGCCCGCTCGGTTCCCATCGAGCCAACCAAGTTCACGGCCATGTTGTAGCTGGGTCTAAATGAGGACCTGAGCGGGTAGGTCCGCGTGGACGCCAGACCCGCGAGCGACTTGGGGTCAAGGTCTTGCTGCCACAGCACAACTGCATGACCTTCGACGTCAATCCCTCGTCTGCCGGCCCGCCCCGTTATCTGGGTGTACTCCCCCGGTGACAGATCAACGTGCGCGTCACCGTTCCACTTGACCAGACGCTCCAAGACGACCGACTTGGCGGGCATATTGATACCAAGAGCGAGGGTCTCCGTTGCAAAGACGACTTTGAGTAGGCCCTGCTGAAAAAGTGATTCAACAATCTCTTTGAACCTTGGCAACGCACCCGCATGATGCGCCGCGACTCCTCGCTCAAGGGCGTCAATCCAGTCGCTGAAACCCAATGCAGCCAGGTCCTCGTCGGGGATATCCCTAGTCGACTCCAAGATCTGATTGCGAATCATTTCCCGCTCGACCGGGGATGTCAGTCGCAGACCAGAACCCAGGATTTGCTCAACTGCATCATCACAGCCAGCTCTACTAAAGAGGAAGTAGATCGCTGGCAGTAGGGCTTCAGACTCAAGTAGCGACACGACGTCACTGCGCCGCGGAGTCAAACTGGTGCGCCTGGGTGCGTTACGACCGTTACTCCCGTACTTGGAGCGGCCTCGTTGTGACGCTGAGTGGGAAGAGGTTCGAGCTAGTGCGGCGAGTTCCGGATTGACTTCATGTTGTGAATCATCAATAAAAAGGTCGTAGAGCCTTTTGCCCGCCATGACATGTTGCCACAACGGAACCGGTCTGATTTCCTCAACAATCACCTCCGTTTTGCCACGGATTGTGGCCAACCACCGACCAAATTCCTCAGCGTTGCTCACGGTCGCACTCAACGCAATTATGGTCACCGAGTCCGGCAAATGAATGATGACTTCTTCCCACACGGCGCCTCGTGAACGATCCGCCAAATAGTGAACCTCATCCATGACGACAAATGAAAGGTTGTTTAGCGTTGTCGAACGCGCATACAACATATTGCGCAAGACCTCCGTGGTCATGACAACTATGGGAGCTTCCCCATTAATGCTGTTGTCACCGGTTAACAAACCCACTTTTTCTGAGCCGTAACGTTCCACTAACTCGGAAAACTTTTGGTTTGAGAGCGCCTTGATCGGGGTCGTGTAAAAGCATTTGGTCCCCGAATTCAAGGCGTGGAAAATGGCGAACTCACCCACCACTGTCTTACCTGAACCCGTGGGAGCGGCCACTAACACGCCGTTTCCGGCTTCGATTGCGCGCACGGCTTCTAGTTGGAACGGGTCAAGATCAAATTTGTAGTCAGCGGTAAACGGACCAATTAGGGTTTTGCCATCTTGTGCTCGTGCCCGAGAGGCGGCGTACTTTTCGGCCGCAGAAGACATGCTCACAGCCTATTGCCTGTGAGAAAGCCTGCCGCTCAGGCACGCAAGTAACCGAAACGCTAGATCGAATCTGGTTTCAGCGGAGAAATCTCGTCATCCTCTAGTTCACTGAAATCAGTGTCTCTCGTTTTGCGGGCGCGCCTTCGGTCATTAAGGAGTGAGATGCCAACAGCTATCACTACGAGCGCCAAGATCGGAGTTGCCAGCAACAGCAAGTTGATCGGGTCACCGGTGGGCGTGGCCACTGCCGAAAATATAAACACAGTGAAGATAATCCAGCGCCACCACGAGAGGAGCCGCTTGCCTGACAGAATTCCCGCAAAATTGAGAAGAACGATGAGCAGCGGTGTGAGGAACCCAACCCCAAACACCAATATAGTTCGTAAGAAAAATGACAAATATTTGTCGACCGACACAATATTTTCCACATTCTCTGGAGTGAAACCCAGCAGGATTTCCAGTCCGAAGGGCAGCACTAGGTATGCAAGAGTAATCCCCGCGGCAAAAAGGGGTGTAGCGACTGCGGCAAAACCGATTGCCCATCTGCGTTCATTGCGGTGTAGCCCTGGCGTGACGAATCTCCACAACTGATAGAGCCAGACGGGTGCACTCAAAGCGAGGCCGGCCACAGCTGACACTTGAATTTGTAAAACGAACGGATCGGCGACACCGGTGAGGGCCAGGGTTACGTCTTGGCCGCTATCGGTTGCTGCTGCGATAACGTCAGTGAACGGCTTACTGAGCCAAACAAAGATTTCCGCGTAATAAATCCAACCAACCACCATCCCAATAGCAATGGCGATTCCACTTTTAAACAGACGTGAACGTAACTCCCGCAGATGCGCGGTCAGCGGCATGGCCGCGGACTCCTGCTTTTCGCGCAGCGCCACCGGCCCTAGCTAACGATCATTCGGCTCAGCAGGTGTGGTTTCTGCAGCCGGAGTGGAAGTGTCAGCCTGTGACTCAGAAGCGCTGCCCGGTGGGTCAATTTCCTCGACGTCCTCATCCGAGTCAGATCCGGTCAAACCCTTTGTCTCTGCCTTGAAGATTCGAAGTGAGCGGCCAAGGCCACGTGCGGCATCTGGTAGGCGCTTAGCACCAAACAAAAGCAGGATCAAAGCTACAATAATGAGCCATTCCCAGCCCTTGAGATTACTGAACATGTGATCCCCTTTCAGCCCTGCTGATATTGGCCAACAAAAAACTAGACCTCAATTACGCGTCAGTCTATGTCAGGCCCGTGCCTTCTGCCCGTATCGTACGTGGACTTTAGTCCTGCGGGCGCAACCGGATCGCAGATTGAGTGACAATTTCGTGAATCTCCCGGGCAATTTCGGGCGGATCCAGTACCGCGGCAGCCCCGCCCATCGACAGGATCCATCGAATTAGCCACTCTTTGGATAGATATGGCACCTGAATCAGGATTTGCCCCTGATCAGCGTCCCTGGCCGTTAATGGCGCGAGGGTTACCCAGGTTTCCTCGGTGACCCAAGAGATCGTGGACTCAATCCGCACCAGCGCGACTGGCGCCTTCGCCAGATCAGTTAATCCGGTTACCTCGATGGCAATTCCTGGTGGGACATGTTCTAGAGGTGCGAGCAGACTCGGGTTCGAGATTCGGTCGAACCGAAATGAACGGATTGCCTCGGCTTGATCACACCAGCCAGCGAGGTAGAGAAAGTCGTCCACGCTGAATACCCTAACCGGCGAAACCCTCCGATGGGATAGGTCATCTTGGGCCGAAGAATAGTCAAAGCTCAATCCAAGATTCTGGACAAGCGCCTCTTCCACCAACTTACTTAATGCGATCTGTGCCGGCTGCGAAACCTCCAGTAGGTGGGATCCATTTCCACTCACGTTCTCCAGTTTCCCGATCAAGCGATCAATTAAAGCCTTCTCGTCAACCGCAGGAATCTGACTCATGCGGCGCAGTGCAATCGCCAACGCAATGGCTTCCTCGGGACTGATCCGCATGGGCAAGGCGAGTGTTTGCGGATCGTAGACCCAAATCCGATCGTCGTCCCAAAAATCAATGTCAACCAATTGGTCGGGTCCGTAACCAGGAAGGCCGCATAACACTATTTGCCAGAGGTCCTTTGTGAGCGTGTCAACGCTGATTCCAAAATGCTCAGCCGTCTGCGTCAAGGTAATTCCGGGCCGCTTAATAAGCCAAGGAACCAGCGCGAGTAGCCGAGGAATTCGATCAGAAATGAGTTCAGACATCTGGCTCACTCTCCGTGAAACCTGCCAGGTGCCCAGCAACCAGCGCATCGATCGCCGTATTAACTTCGGTCTCCAGCGCCGGCGATTCAATCGACACGACATGGGCTAGCGCGAGTAACGTCCACTCCACCAAGTCTGCTAACACGCCACGCACTTCGATTCGATCCCCTAGCGCAGTCTGATCCAGACGCGTCGAGTTCCTGCGCAACATGGCGCCGTGACCTGCGGCCACAGTGATCGTGGCGGTGACAATATCTTCAGACTGCGGAATTTCCATGGTGGGGTGATCCGGCCTCGGCTCACTGTGTTTCTCAGCCGTGATTCGCACTGTGCCGTGAATT
The DNA here is from genome assembly GCA_905181745.1 of uncultured Actinomycetes bacterium. GTDB lineage: Bacteria > Actinomycetota > Actinomycetes > S36-B12 > S36-B12 > UBA4592. The sequence continues at coordinate 7,919 of CAJIYV010000112.1, forward strand.
CTCGGAAGCTTAAATGTCCTCTGGTCCATTCGCTCCAAGTCAAACCCAATGCAGTACCAATTTCCCTTTCGGCAGATGAGTGCCCAAGGCTCAATCTTTCGCATGGATTGCACACCTGATCGATTGTGATACTCGAATTTCACCATCCGTTTCTCCCGAGCAGCGGTAAGTAAGACTGGAAGGGACACATCCTGGGCTTGTAACCGAACCAGCCCTGACAGTTCAGCAGGTGGGGTAACCAC
>CAJIYV010000113.1 GCA_905181745.1 uncultured Actinomycetes bacterium
GGGACCGGTTGGCATCGGGGCTCTCATCATTGACCCCACTGTCAAATTCACGCCGGTTCAACATGGCGGCGGGCAGGAGCGAGAAATTCGTTCGGGAACGTTCGACCCTGCTTCAATCGCCGCCTTTGCTGCGGCGGTTCGGCACGCGATTTCCGGGTTAGACGAACATGCGACCAGATTGCGCGAATTGCAGGAATATCTCGTGTCTGCCATTACGAGTGCGGTACCGGAAGCGATCTTTAACGGGCCGCCGCCCGGGGAAATAAGATTGCCCAACAACACACATTTTTCTTTTCCTGGCTGCGAGGGTGACTCGTTACTGATGCTCCTTGATGCGGCCGGTATTGACTGCTCAACGGGATCTGCTTGTACGGCTGGAATCCCCGAACCAAGTCATGTGCTGCTCTCAATGGGGGTTGACGAAAAAACTGCCCGCGCATCGCTTCGCTTTAGTTTGGGTCGCGATAGTTCGAAAGAGGGGATTGATCACCTGGCACAAGCACTGCCAGGTGTTGTCGAGCGTGCCAAACGTGCAGGATCGGTGTCCAGATGAGAAGGCTTCGCGTGATCTCAGCTATGAGCGGAGGAGTGGACTCCTCCGTGGCAACAGCCCGCATGATTGATCAGGGCCACGAGGTTGTGGGAATCCACCTCGCATTGTCTCGAACGGATTCGAACGGGAAGGGCCGTGGATGTTGCACCCTCGATGACGCTCGAGATGCACGACGAGTTGCAGACAAACTTGGAATCGCGTTTTATGTCTGGGACTTTTCCACGGAATTCGCCGAAAGCGTGATGGATAACTTTCACTCTGAATATGAGCAAGGAAGAACTCCAAACCCGTGTCTGCGCTGCAACGAGAAAATCAAGTTCAGTGCCGTCCTTGACCGCGCGCTCGCCTTAGGTTTCGACGCAGTCGCGACCGGGCACTACGCCCAGATCGAGCATGGACCGGGTGGGGTCGAGCTGCACCGTGCAGTTGATCCGCTCAAAGATCAGTCTTATGTTCTGGGAGTTTTGACGCAGGAGCAACTTGTGCATTCGCTCTTTCCGCTCGGAGGAGAAACAAAAGTTGAGATCAGGGAAGAAGCCCTCGAACGTGGTTTGATCACGGCGAAAAAACCAGATAGCCACGATATTTGCTTTATCCCTGATGGTGATACCGCCGGTTACTTGGTGCGCAAGCTTGGTGAGCAGCCTGGTGACATAACCGATGCAACAACGGGTGAGGTGTTGGGCCAACACAGCGGCACGTTCACGGTGACTATTGGACAGCGGCGCGGACTCAATTTGACTGTGCCGGCTGAAGACGGTGCCCCGCGCTACGTAGTTGACATTGATCGAGAGAGCGGCACGGTCATGGTGGGTGCGCCAGAATTACTTGACGTCGACTTCATTCGTGCCATCAATCCAATTTGGGCTGGTGGGCCCCTAGGGGCCGATCCAGTCGAAGTCAGTGCGCAAGTTCGTGCACATGCTGAGCCGGTCCCTGCGAGTGCTCGTGTTGTTGACGGTGAAATTCTGATTGATTTGTATGAACCAATTCGAGGGCTGGCCCCCGGTCAAGCAGCAGTCATTTATGTGGGAACCAAAGTCTTGGGCTCTGCAACCGTTGCCAGCACAAACCGGGTGAGGCAGCGCGCCTCCAAGACTGGTGTGTAATTTTGGTTGAGGCCCGCGCATCCGCGCTCGGGGTATTGCCGGGTGTGTCAGCCCAAGAGGCGGCACAGGTCGCAGCGGGTGAATTTCCAGAGGCACTCTTCCTTCCCATCTTGCCTCAGAGAGGACCGGGTGCTGACCCGATTGGGCGCACTGCGGGACTACTCAGTTCCATAAGTAGCGATTTCTCCACAAGCGTGGTGCCTTCCGGTTGGCAGATTGCTCGCACGGCCGGCATAGATATGCAGCGGGCCCAAAATTTTCTGCGCCAGGACCAAGATGCCGTGGAAGAACATGCGCAGAACTTCGCGGGGCTCTTTACCTGCTCTGTGGTCGGTCCAATTAGTTGGTGCGCGAGTGTTGAAGCAGCATCTGGTGAAAAACTTATCCGAGATCGGGGGGCGGTCTCTGAAGTCACGCACGTTCTTACCGAGGGGCTACGGGGGCATCTTGCCTCAATCGCGAGAACCTTCCCGCACGCCGAGTTGTCAGTGGTGCTGGAAGAACCCCACGCGGTCGCCGCTTGCTCCGGCGCCATACCGACGGCGAGTGGACTCAACACTTATGTCAATGTGGATCGGGCACGAATCCTCGGGTCATGGGAACCCCTGATTGACATGGCTGGTGCTTGCGGGGCAAGTTTTGGGGTCTCGCTGGCAAACTCGGATGAACTCTTTACCCAAGCTTTGATGGGCGCCGGCGCCACAATATTTTTTGGATCAGGGTCGAGTAGTTTTTTGGGGGAGCAATTGGAGGCGCGTAACGCGGTCTACTGGCAAGTGAAACCCGAATGGTCACCGCGAAAAAATGCCCGAGACATCGCACAGCGGATTACGAGTTTAGGGTTTGAGCTAAGTGCCACCACCAGCTCGCTAGTCGTGGTGCCCAATACCGAATCGGTCTCGGAATCATGGGTCGCGGCGAGGTCTGCCATCACGGCGGTACGGGAAGTTGTAGATTTACTAAATGACGAGGATCGGCTACTGGGAGAGTGATCGTGGTAGCAAACTCTAGTGATAGCACTGCGCCGAACTCAGCTTCACAGCGCTGGCAAAAACTCGTTGATCTGATCAGTAGCGCTCGGATGCAGTATGCATTGCAAGTAAGCCAGACTCTCTCTGACTCAGACTATGACGCACTCTTTTGCGAATTGCTGGAACTAGAAACTCAGTACCCAATCTTGGTGACCGGCGACTCGCCAACACAGTCTGTGGGAGGGCATCGCTCAGAACTATTCGAACCGGTGGTCCACCTTGAGCCAATGTATTCACTCGACAACGCGTTTAATGAAGGTGAACTGAAGGCTTGGTGTGAGCGGATCGGCACATCACTGGAACAAGAGCCGCAGTATCTGTGCGAACTAAAAATTGATGGGTTAGCAGTTGACGCTGTGTATCGTGATGGCACGTTGGAAACATTAGCCACCCGGGGCGATGGTGCAACAGGTGAAGACGTAACCCTCAACTCCATCCTGATCGCGTCAATCCCAAAGAAACTCACGGGAATCTCTGTCCCGAAACTCCTTGAAGTCCGGGGCGAGGTGTTCTACCCGCTTGCTGTATTTGATGCTATTAATGCTGAACAAACAAAAATGGGCAAACCTCTATTCGCGAACCCACGAAATGCTGCGGCAGGTGCGCTTCGCCAAAGAGTAGATAAGCGTGAGCGAGAGTTAGAGCAAGCGAAGGGGTCCAAGCGGGAAGCAAAAGTTGTTCAAGATTTGGAGGCGGCAGTCCTTCGATTGTCAGGATTAGAATTCACGGTTCACGGGTTTGGAGAACACGATTCAATAGTGCTGACCGGGGCCCGTTCCCAAAGTGAAGTGTACGAGCGGTTGGCCCGCTGGGGCCTCCCCGTTACTAGTCATGCACAAGTGCACGCAAGTTTTGCCAAGGTGGTCGAGTTCATTAATTATTTCAATGAGCATCGCGTTGAGGTTACATTTGATATTGACGGAGTGGTGGTCAAAGTAAATGACCTTGCCAATCAGGTGAGGTTAGGTTTTACGTCGCGAGCACCCCGGTGGGCAATCGCTTACAAGTATCCACCCGAAGTTGTCCGGACCAGGTTAATTGACATTGAAGTCAGTGTTGGGCGTACCGGCCGAGTAACTCCCTATGCTGTCATGGAGCCGGTGCAGGTTGCTGGAACAACTGTGTCAATGGCGACACTTCACAACCCATTTGAAGTGTCGCGTAAAGGAGTATTAATTGGCGACACGGTGTATCTGCGCAAGGCGGGAGAGATTATTCCTGAGGTCCTTGGGCCGGTATTGGAAGAGCGAACCGGTAGTGAGATCCCATTTGTCATGCCAGAGTTTTGTCCCGAATGCGGCAACGCACTTGGTCCTGAGACTGAAGGTGACAAGGACATTCGTTGCCCCAATGTCCAGGAATGCCCGGCGCAGTTGCGCGAGAGACTGTTTCATATTGGCTCACGCGGAGCACTCGATATTGAGGGACTGGGTGAAAAGGCAGCTCAAGCCCTTTTGGTCAGTGGGGTTCTCGCCAATGAAGCAGAGCTGTTTGATTTGACCGCTGACAAGTTGCTAAATTGTGAATTCTTCGTGAATTCGCATCAAGAACACGAAAGCGTCAGCATCAATAAGGCTGGAGAAGTCTTATTGGCACAACTTGATCGGGCAAAAGGACAGCCTCTATGGAGATTCTTGGTTGCATTGAGCATTCGCCATGTTGGTCCAACGGCGGCAAAGAAGATTTCGCGCGCATTCGGTTCAGTTGAATCTCTGCAGGAGGCCACCGTAGAGCAATTGTCCAATGTGGACGGAGTAGGTGGACGGATCGCCGACAGTATCGTTGATTTTTTTGACACAGACTGGCGCTTGGACATTATTTCCCAGTGGCGCCGGGCAGGGGTGAGTTTTGCGGATGAACGCACAGACACAGATCCGGTTTCGGGCCCACTGACCGGCATAACAATTGTGATTACCGGTTCCATCCCAGATTTCACTCGAGACGGTGCCCAAGACGCCATCGTGGCACTGGGTGCAACTGTGTCTGGCTCAGTCTCTCCGAAGACAGATTTGGTAGTGGTGGGAGACAAAGCGGGATCAAAGGCAGAGAAGGCTCAAAAGCTGGGTGTTGCGATCACAGATGCAGCCGGTTTTCACAAGTTGCTCAGTGGTGACCACCAAAGTGTGCTACCTCATTTGTAAGTGGAGCGCCCCAATAGACTCAGGGCATGACGCAGGGTGGAATTGACGCTGAGCAAGTGAAGCATTTAGGGAAGTTGGCGCGGTTAGAGCTCTCCCCAGAAGAGGTCGCGGATTACACGCTGCAACTTGAGCAAATTTTGGGTGCGATCACCTTAATTAGTGCCGTTGCCGCTGACCATATTCCACCCACGTCTCACCCGATCCCGATGGAAAATGTGTACCGGGAAGATATCGCCGTTCGGGGACTTGAAATTAATGATTTTGCCAGCGGAGCACCGTCCTTTGAAGATGATCGCTTCAGGGTCCCAAGGATTTTGGGTGAACCCGGATGAGTGATTTGACCCGTCAAAGCGCGGCAACATTGGCTTCGGCAATTGCGCGCAAAGAGGTATCCAGTGAAGAAGTGACTAGGGCGCATCTTGATCGGATTGCCCAGGTTGACGAGCGCGTTCACGCATTTCTTCACGTTGATCCGGAATCATCAATTGCACGAGCGCGCGAAGTTGATCAGCAGTTGGCCAAAGGAGAGTTGTCGTCCCCGTTAGCGGGTGTCCCGATCGCTTTGAAAGATCTGCTCGCCACAAAGGGTGTTCCCACAACGTGTGGTTCGCGCATTCTTGAGGGTTGGCGGCCCCCGTATAACGCAACGATTGTGGACAAGCTCAGTGCCGCTGGCGTTGTGTCTTTGGGCAAAACGAATATGGATGAGTTCGCCATGGGCTCGTCAACAGAGCACAGTGGCTACGGCCCCACACATAACCCATGGGATCTTGAGCGAATTCCGGGTGGATCTGGAGGGGGCTCCGCTGCGGCAGTTGCCAGTTTCGAATCGCCAATGGCGATTGGGACTGACACCGGTGGCTCCATTCGGCAGCCCGCGGCTCTTACGGGAACTGTGGGGGTGAAGCCCACTTACGGAGGCGTCTCCCGTTACGGAATCGTGGCTTTAGCTTCTTCGCTGGATCAGGCAGGCCCATGTGCGCGCGACGTGATGGACACGGCTTTGCTGCATGCCGTTATCGGGGGCCATGATCCGCGCGACTCAACGTCAATTAATAAGCCGGTGCCTGATGTCGTAGCGGCGGCATTGAACGCTGATGTGCGTGGCATGAAAATCGGGGTAATTAAGCAATTAAAGGGTGAAGGTTTCCAAGCGGGCGTGCTTGAGCGTTTTAATCAGTCGATCGAGATTTTGACTGAGTTGGGTGCCGAAGTCATTGAAGTGTCGTGTCCCCATTTCGAGTATGCGCTTGGGGCCTACTACTTGATCCTGCCCTCGGAAGCTTCCAGCAACCTTGCGCGTTTTGACGGTATGCGGTTCGGTATTCGCGAAGACGACGGCAAGGATCGCAGTGTTGAAGAGGTGATGAGCGCAACCCGAGAAAAAGGCTTCGGCGCCGAGGTAAAGCGACGTATTATGTTGGGAACTTACGCCCTGTCTAGTGGATACTACGATGCTTATTACGGTCAAGCGCAACGGATTCGCACATTGATCACTCGTGATTTTGCCGCTGCATTTTCCCATGTTGACGTCTTGGTTTCACCTACTGCACCAACCACTGCCTTTAAGATTGGTGAAAAACTTGATGACCCACTTGCCATGTATCTCAACGATATTGCGACTATCCCGGTGAACCTGGCGGGAAATTGCGCCATGTCACTTCCCATTGGTCGTGCCCCAGAAGATGGGTTACCGGTTGGGTTGCAGATAATCGCTCCTCCAATGGCAGATCATTTGTTGTACCAGGTTGGGTCCGCACTAGAAACTGCCCTGGCCGATCGTTGGGGCGGACTCTTGATCTCGGAGGCTCCGACATTATGACAACGGAATATCAAGCTGTGATCGCCGAATTTGAGCCGATTATCGGGCTCGAAACGCATATTGAGTTGGGAACCAACTCCAAAATGTTTTGCTCGTGTTCTGCGCAATTCGGTGGCGATCCCAACACCCACGTGTGCCCGGTGTGTCTGGGATTGCCGGGCAGCATGCCGGTTGTTAACCGGGTTGCTGTTGAATCAACGATCCGGATGGGCTTGGCCTTGAATTGCTCGATCGCACAATGGTGTCGATTCGCGCGAAAGAACTATTTCTATCCTGACATGCCAAAAAACTATCAAATTTCTCAATACGACGAGCCCCTCTGCAGCGACGGTTATCTTGATGTCACTGTTCCCACCGAGAACGGCCCTCAAGTATTTCGAGTCGAGATCGAGCGCGTTCACATGGAAGAGGACACCGGCAAGCTCTTACATGCCGGTGGGGCTGGTCGCATTCATGGTGCAACGCATTCCCTCGTCGACTACAACCGTGCCGGCATCCCTTTGATCGAAGTTGTCACCAAACCAATTTTGGGAACAGGAGAGTTGGCCCCGGAAATTGCTAAGGCCTATGTCTCCGAGCTGCGGGATCTGATGCGAGCACTTGGTGTATCTGACGTCCGCATGGAGGAAGGGTCCCTTCGGTGCGATGTCAACGTGTCGTTAAACAGGCAAGGTGAGGGGTGGGGCACTCGTACCGAAACCAAGAACGTCAACTCGTTGCGATCTGTGGAACGTGCTGTTCGCACTGAGATGGTTCGCCAGGCAGAGCAGCTTCGACTCGGTGAACGGATCATCTTGGAAACCCGGCACTTTAATGAGGAGACCGGAGACACAACCTCAGGTCGTTCAAAGGAAGAAGCCGAGGATTACCGGTATTTTCCGGAGCCGGATCTCGTACCCGTGGCACCGAGTGAATCGTGGATTGAACAATTGCGCGGGACTTTGCCCGAGATTCCATCGGTGAGACGTGCACGCTTACAAAATGATTGGGGAATCAGCGAGTTTGACATGCAGAGTCTGGTCAACGCGGGTGCTCTCGAGCTGATCATTGCCTCAATTGATGCTGGAGTTCAGCCCTCTGCCGCTCGGAAATGGTGGACCGGGGAGTTAACAAGGGTCGCCAATGAGCGCGATTGTGAACTGGAAGAGCTCACGGTAACTCCTGCCGATATTGCCCAGATTGAAGGTTTGATTTCTGAAGGCGTGCTCACCGATAAAATGGCGCGCTCGGTTTTCGAGGGCTTGCTTGACGGTGAAGGCAATGTGACCGAAGTCATTGACTCTCGTGGACTCGTTGTCGTCAAGGACGAAGATTTGCTTGTGGAGGCCATAAATCAGGCTTTGAGCGAATCACCCGATATCGCGGAAAAAATCAAAAGTGGCAAAGTGGCCGCCGCCGGCGCGATAGTGGGCGCGGTCATGAAATCAACAAAAGGTCAGGCAGATGCGGCGAAGGTTCGCACCTTGCTTTTGGAGCAACTTGGAGTAAAGGAATAACATCCTCACATGGCACACATGAAGCCCCGTAGTGGCGAAGTAACCGACGGATTAGAGCGTGCTGCAGCCCGTGGCATGCTGCGAGCAGTGGGCATGTCAGATGAAGACTTCCCTAAACCGCAGATCGGAATCGCGTCGAGTTGGAATGAGATCACTCCATGCAATCTATCTCTGGATCGCTTATCGCGAGCAGCAAAAGAGGGTGTGCACGCTGGCGGCGGATTCCCCATGCAATTCGGCACGATTTCCGTGTCAGACGGCATCTCAATGGGTCACGAGGGCATGCATTTTTCACTCCCAAGTCGAGAGATTATCGCGGATTCGGTCGAGGCAGTAATGCAAGCCGAACGCCTTGACGGCATGGTTACTTTTGCCGGATGCGATAAGTCGTTGCCGGGAATGCTGATGGGGGCTGCCCGGATTGATGTGGCCTCGGTTTTCGTTTACGCCGGATCAATTTTGCCAGGACATGTGAAACTTTCCGATGGAACAGAAAAAGATGTCACCATTATTGATGCATTCGAAGCCGTTGGTGCGTGCGCACGTGGACTGATGTCGCGTGAAGATGTCGATCGAATTGAACGTGCAATTTGCCCGGGTGAAGGGGCATGTGGCGGTATGTTTACGGCCAACACGATGGCAAGTGCTGCCGAGGCCATGGGCATGTCACTGCCAGGTTCGGCTGCGCCACCCGCCGTTGATCGTCGTCGTGACGGGTTCGCTCGTCGCTCTGGTGAAGCTGTTGTTGAATTGATCCGACAAGGGATCACCACACGGGACATCATTACTCGGCAGTCTTTGGAGAATGCCATTGCAGTTGTGATGGCATTCGGTGGGTCCACAAATGCGGTACTGCATCTTCTGGCAATCGCTCACGAGGCTGAAGTTGAGTTGCACTTGGAAGATTTTCACCGAATCGGCTCCAAAGTGCCGCTGCTCGCAGACGTAAAGCCATTTGGCAAGTACGTGATGAGTGACGTCGATCGTGTGGGCGGCGTCCCGGTGATCCTGCGTGCACTCTTTGATGCTGGATTAATTCATGGAGACACGCTCACGGTTACAGGGAAAACCATGGCTGAGAATTTGCGTGACATCAATCCACCGGACCCTGATGGAGAAATTTTGCATGCGTCCAAAAATGCAATAGCCTCGAGTGGCGGAATAACGATCTTGGGTGGCTCTCTCGCCCCCGAAGGCGCCGTAGTGAAAAACGCCGGTGTACCTGTCGAGAAATTTGAGGGCAAAGCGCGAGTTTTCGAGCGTGAACAATCAGCGATGGCGGCCCTGGAAGACGGCACCATAAATGCCGGTGATGTAGTGGTTATTCGCTATGAAGGACCCAAAGGAGGTCCAGGCATGCGCGAAATGCTCATGATCACGGGTGCGATCAAGGGGGCCGGACTCGGCAAGGACGTCCTCCTGATCACTGACGGTCGGTTCTCCGGCGGGACGACCGGGCTGTGCGTAGGGCACGTCGCTCCCGAGGCCGCGGACGGTGGACCGATCGGATTAGTGGCAGAGGGAGATCGTATTGCCATCGATTTGGTTGCTCGGAGCATTGAACTGCACGTGGACTCGGCCGAGCTTGAGCGTCGGCGGGCAGCCTTTACACCCTTACCCAACAGATATACGCGTGGACTACTGGCCAAATATGCAAAATTGGTGGGTTCAGCGTCACGCGGGGCGGTTCTCGACTAAACCTGCCCCGATGAGCCCGCACGGCTGCGTCGAAGGTCGCAGGTGACAAAGGAGGGCTAACACGTTATGATCCGTGCGTGTCACATCGGTCACTAGCAGTTATTAGGCGCACGGGCTAAGCAGCAGCCATAATCCGTGCGCAGCCCTCCGCAGCCCTTAGGGGACGGGGGGTTTTTTATTACCGAACAAGGAGAGGAGGCGCGGCGATCATGAGTACTTCGCAATCGGCGAGCCATGAGATGAGCTCGGAGCCGGCCCACATGACTGGAGCACAGAGTTTAATCGCATCATTGGAGGCCTCAGGCGTCGATGTTGTCTTCGGGATCCCTGGCGGAGCGATTCTGCCAGCCTATGACCCCATGATGGACTCAACCAAGGTCCGACACATTTTGGTGCGCCACGAACAGGGCGCCGGGCATGCTGCTGAAGGGTATGCAAGTGCGACCGGTCGGGTGGGAGTGTGCATGGCGACAAGTGGTCCAGGGGCAACCAACTTGGTCACCCCGATCGCGGACGCCTACATGGATTCGGTACCCATGGTCGCAATCACTGGCCAGGTCCCCAGTACGTCAATCGGCACTGATGCATTCCAAGAGGCTGATATCCGGGGCATCACGATGCCGATCACCAAACATAGTTTTCTGATCACTGACCCTGCGCAGATCTCTCAGGCGATAGCCGAAGCATTTCATTTGGCATCAACGGGTCGGCCTGGTCCAGTGCTGGTCGACATAGCTAAAGACGCACTACAAGCTCAGACAACATTTAACTGGCCAGAGTCGATTAACCTCCCCGGCTACAGCCCGCGCACCCGACCACACTCTAAACAAATCCGCGAGGCTGCGAAGTTAATTCTTTCCAGTCGACAACCGGTGCTCTACGTCGGTGGCGGGGTTATTCGAGCTAATGCTTCGGCTTCCCTTCGGGTCTTGGCGGAATTGACTGGAATTCCCGTGGTGACGACACTGATGGCTCGAGGAGCTTTCCCAGATTCTCATACTCAACATTTGGGCATGCCGGGTATGCACGGAACGGTCGCGGCGGTCGGCGCATTGCAAAAAGCTGACCTGCTCATTACTTTGGGCGCTCGCTTTGATGACCGAGTTACAGGAAAGCTTTCTTCCTTTGCGCCCAACGCAGCAATCATTCATGCGGACATTGATCCGGCTGAGATTGGTAAGAATCGCGAAGCTGATATTCCAATTGTGGGCGATATGGCTGAAGTCATACCGGAACTTATTGCTGCCATCAATGCCGAAATCGAACTGGGAAATATCGGGGACTACGCGGGTTGGTGGTTGCAGCTCAATCGGTTACGAGAGACATACCCATTGGGATACGACCTGCCCACTGATGGGAGCCTTTCCCCCCAGTATGTAATCGAACGCCTCGGCATAATTTCCGGCCCTGAATCGATCTACGCAGCGGGCGTGGGGCAGCACCAAATGTGGGCTGCTCAATTTATTGGTTACGAATATCCCGGTACATGGCTGAACTCGGGTGGGGCCGGAACCATGGGCTACTCGGTGCCCGCAGCGATGGGCGCAAAAGTGGGCTGCCCTGATAAGACCGTGTGGGCGATCGACGGAGATGGTTGCTTCCAAATGACAAATCAGGAACTTGCCACGTGCACTATTAACGACATTCCGATCAAGGTTGCGCTAATTAACAATTCAAGCCTTGGGATGGTTCGACAATGGCAAACGCTTTTTTACAATGAGCGCTATTCAAATACGGATCTCGAATCGCACCGATTCCCCGATTTCGTGAAGTTGGCCGAGGCCTATGGTGCGTATGGACTTCAGTGTGACAACCACGAATCGGTTGACGCGACGATTGAAAAAGCGTTAAGTATCAACGATGCTCCAGTAGTAATTGACTTCGTGGTTCACCGGGATGCAATGGTGTGGCCCATGGTTGCGGCCGGTACCGGAAACGATGAAATCCTTTATGCACAATCACTCGCTCCTGACTGGGGGAGTGACGACTAATGTCTCGACACACACTGTCCGTCCTCGTTGAAGATCAGCCTGGTGTCTTGGCCCGGGTGTCCAGCCTGTTCTCGCGCAGGGGCTTCAACATTGAGTC
>CAJIYV010000114.1 GCA_905181745.1 uncultured Actinomycetes bacterium
GCCAAGCCCCTGGGAGCTGCGCGACCCACATCAAGTGCACCCTGGAACCGACCTGGCCTGTGTCGGGGCTGATCTAGAACCGGTAACCGTGCTGCACGCTTACGCGATGGGCCTGTTCCCCATGCAGGTGGATACCGAACTTGGTGGGCAAGAACTGGGTTGGTGGTCCCCGGATCCGCGGGGGATCCTGAGATTAGACGAAGTAATAGTTTCTCGGTCACTGCGACGGTCAATGCAGAAATTCACGGTGACTTTTGATCAGGATTTCGTCCGGGTCATGCGTGGATGTTGGCGGGCCGGAGGTGAAGGTAATTGGATAACAGGCGAATTCGTTCAGACTTATTCTGACCTACATGATTGCGGCTTCGCTCACTCGGTTGAAGTGTGGAATTCCGAAGGTGAATTAGCTGGTGGCCTGTATGGAATTGAACTAGGTGGACTCTTCGCCGGCGAATCTATGTTTCATATTGATCGCGATGCTTCCAAAGTGGCTCTCGTCACATTGGTGGAAAAACTTGCGCATTGCGTCGGTCCGCGACTATTTGATGTGCAGTGGCACACCGATCACTTGGATTCAATGGGCGTGACCCAGATCGACCGAGGGGACTACCTGAAAGAACTAGCGCGGGTACTTACTACGAAACCGTGTTTTAGCCCTGGCCGATCCGACCTGTTGTGAAATTCAGGAAGTCACGGCAGCGAGGGCAGATGGTAATTCCGCGAGAAAAAGATTGATGGTTTCCTCACTGCAATCTGGCGGCAGTGAAATGCGGATACTTGCATCATTGGGTAGGCCGATTGCTTGAAGGACATGGCTGGGCATGCGGGTGTCCGCGGCGCACGCAGACCCACTCGCAACGGAAATTCCGCGTGCGTCCAATTCGGTGACAAGGGCGCCACCGGCAGCGCCGGTAATGGTGAAGGTGAGGACGTGGGGAAGTCGATTATCTGGATCGCCAGCGCACACGATGTTCATCGATGACAATTTCGATCGCACCTGATCAATCATTGCCCGATTGAGGTCCGCTTGGCTCTGCCAGGAGCCCGCGGACTCCTCTAAAGCAACCGCAGAGGCGACGGCGGCGGGAATATCCGGGAAGCCACCTATCCATCCTCGATCGGGTGCTTCTTCTGGCCTCCAGCGATTGTTCGGGCTGGTCACAACGATTGCCACACCGGGCGGGCCACCCCAATCTCGAGCGGGGGCAATCAGAACATCGAAATCCAAGGGAAGGCTGTCATGGGTGATCACGCCCGTTGCATCTGCGACTAATGGAACGCCGGCTGCTCGGCAAGCGTTAAGCGCGGCAGCAAACGGCTGGCGTGAACCCACTTCGGCGTTAGCAACTTGAATGCAGGCAAGCGCAGCGCCTTCAGCGAGTTGCTGATCTAGATCAACAAGGTCAACGGCCCCCGTTTTCTGGACTTGGTCGACGGCTAAGGAAATGACTTTTGCACCGGGGAGGGATCCGGCGGCACCTAACACAGCCATTGATTCAACCTGGCCCACCAGCACCCGCTGTGACAGATTGGACCTAACGGCAAAAATTCCTCCGATACTGGCGCGTAGTCCATCGGGGCCGGATCCGGCGAAGAAGACGTTTGCGTGGGAGACACCCATAAAAGTGGCGATACTTGCCCGGGCCGAGTCCAGGAGGAGCCCGGACTGTCTGCCGGCGTGGTGCATGCGGGCCGGGTCTGACCAAGCTTGGGTGGCAGCAGATTGCCAGGCCGTCAGGGTGACCGCACTTAATGGAACCCCGGCAATGGCATCCAAATATCCGGGTGCTCGCTCGACACTCATTTGCTCAGAGTAGTCAACAGCCGTTGGGAGGACAAAATGTGACCGGAACAACTCTCTCTGAGGCCGATCCTGAGGAGAAAAGCATGGATGGGTGCGCTACTCTTTCTCATGTAAGAACTTACCGGGTGGGCACACCAGCTTCCCCTTGAGTTCTACAGCAGAATTAGGTGAAACAGGTCGTCGTTAATGGTGAATTTCACGGGTGTCTGTGAAATGTATGCGAAGGGTGCATTTGTGGGAATGACTCGTAACTCGGGGAGCAACCGGATGAGGAAACTGCTAGGACTTGCGAGTGTCGCGGTCGCCGGTGCGTTACTTCTTTCTGGTTGTACAGCCAACGAGGCATTTTTCTTTGACATGCCCGAACCGGCGACGGCTGAGGCGCCAATTATTCAAAACTTGTGGAATGGATCCTGGATCGCGGCCTGGTCCGTCGGTGCGTTCACAGCCGGCTTGATCTTGTGGTCAATATTTGCTTACCGCCGCCGCCGGATCAACGAGGTTCCCGAACAAACGAAATACAATATTCCCCTCGAGATGCTTTACACGATTGTGCCTTTGGTTATGGTGTTGGGGCTATTCTGGTTCACAGCGCGTGATCAAAGTGAAATATTGACCTTAGAAAACGATCAAAGCCAAACCGTTAACGTGGTGGGGTTTCGTTGGGCGTGGGCCTTTAACTACCTCGATGAAGATGTCTATTCAATTGGCTTACCAGCCGATTCACTGATGATCTCAGAGGACCCGGCAATCGCCGACACACAGATTTCCACCCTGGTGTTGCCGGTTGATGAAAAAGTTCGCTTTGAACTTACTTCCCCGGACGTGATCCACTCCTTCTGGGTGCCACAGTTCCTCTTCAAAATGGATGTCATCCCGGGTAAGACAAATGCGTTTGAACTTACCCCGGACAAAATCGGCACTTTTGTGGGTAAGTGTGCGGAACTTTGTGGGACCTACCACTCACAAATGCTTTTTAGCGTGAAAGTAGTCGAGCGAGCCGAATTCAACGAGTACGTCGCCGGGTTGCGGGCTGCCGGACAAACGGGTTCGATGCAGACAGGCCAATCGAGCAATGATGGACAGCGACCAGATGAGCGGAGAATATGACAATCCTGAATGACCGCCCGACAACAACGACCGGCCCCGGTGACTTTGGCCCTAGCGCAGTGAGCAGCGCACCACAGCAGAGCCTTGGCAAGGCGGTCGTCAATTGGGTTACCTCAACCGACCACAAGGTGATCGGTTACATGTACCTGGTCACTTCAATGGTGTGGTTCCTTATCGCTGGCCTGATGGCTCTTGCAATGCGTGCAGAACTCGCTATCCCGGGAATGCAGGTTGTTTCCCTTGAGCAGTACAACCAGTTGTTCACCATTCACGGCACGATTATGCTGTTCTTGTTCGCCACACCGCTTTTCGTGGGTTTCGGCAATGTGATTATGCCCCTGCAGATCGGTGCACCGGATGTTGCCTTCCCCCGGTTAAACATGCTTGGTTTTTGGCTCTTCCTATTCGGTGGCCTGATTGTTGTCGCCGGCTTCTTCACCCCCGGCGGTGCGGCAGCATTTGGTTGGTTTGCCTATGCCCCGTTGAGTAACGCGGTCAACTCACCTGAAGTGGGGGCAGATTTATGGCTGCTTGGTCTGGTCGTGAGCGGTCTGGGCACGATCCTGGGCGGGGTCAACTTCATCACCACTATTTTCACTATGCGTGCACCCGGCATGACCATGTTCCGGATGCCGATTTTCACGTGGACAATCATGATCACCAGTTTGTTGGTGCTCATTGCATTCCCGGTGCTGGCGGCAGCTCTGGCAGTAGCATTCATTGATCGGGAATACGGCGCAGTCGTCTTCGCGTCCGAAAATGGTGGTGCCATCCTGTGGCAGCACTTGTTCTGGTTCTTCGGACATCCGGAGGTGTACATCATCGCTTTGCCATTCTTTGGAATCGCCAGTGAGATCATTCCGACTTTCTCGCGCAAACCAGTCTTCGGTTACAAGGGACTGATTTTCGCCACGATGTCAATCGGTGCCCTTTCAGTTGCAGTGTGGGCCCACCACATGTACGTCACCGGCTCGGTGTATTTACCGTTCTTTGCCTTGACCACCATGTTAATTGCTGTTCCCACAGGTGTGAAGTTTTTCAACTGGATCGGAACAATGTGGCGGGGATCGATATCATTTGACACCCCGATGCTGTGGACCATGGGTTTTTTGTTCACTTTCCTTTTTGGCGGCCTCACCGGAGTTATTCTCTCAGCCCCACCACTGGACTTTGCCGTGTCGGACTCCTATTTCGTCGTTGCGCATTTCCACTACACCGTTTTTGGCACGGTCGTGTTCATGATGTTCGCCGGGTTCTACTTCTGGTGGCCGAAAATGACCGGCAAAATGTTGGATGAGAAACTGGGCAAGATTCACTTCTGGTTGCTGTTCATTGGTTTCCAGGTGACATTCTTGGTTCAGCATTGGCTAGGAGTCCAAGGCATGCCTCGCCGCTACGGTGACTATCTACCCATTGACAACTTTCAGACGCTCAACGTAGTCTCGACAACGGGTGCGGCAATTCTTGGTGTCTCAACCCTGTTCTTCATTTGGAACGTGTTCAAGACTGCGAAGACGGCACCAAAAGTCACCGTGGATGACCCTTGGGGTTGGAGCGGATCCCTAGAGTGGGCTACCTCTTGCCCACCGCCGCGTCACAACTTCATTTCGCTACCCCGGATCCGTTCGGAGCGCCCGGCATTTGACTTACACCACCCTGAGCTGGCTGCTCCCGGCGTACACACACACATGGTAGTTCCGGTTTCTGGGGGTGAATCCAAGTGAGGATAGAAGGTGCACTGTTTGGGATGGGTTTTATTTTCTACGCCTTTCTCGCCGGAATCTACTGGTACTTCAGCCGGGATGAAGTGGGAACCACCGCACTTGCGTTGACGGGTGCGCTCGCTTTCTTGATTTCTTTTTACGCGCTTTACACCTCAAAGCGGGTCTACCCCCGCCCAGAGGATCGCCTTGATGCGCAGGTGGACGAAGCAGACCCCGAATACGGTTTCTACAGCCCACATTCGTGGTGGCCGCTGGCAGTCGGGGTTTCGGTCCTCGCCCTGGTGTTTGGTCTGATTTTCGCTGTGTGGCTGATCGTGTTGGGCGTGGCTGCGCTCATGTTTGCCGTGATTGGCTGGCTCTTTGAGTACTACCGTGGAGAATTTGCCCACTAATCGGTGTTTCGGAACCGATTCCGCACCACACTCGTCGTACCCTCGTAGGGGTTGGATTGGGTTGGGCGTAGTACACGCGCATACTGGCAACGCTGACCCTGACGCAATCTGATGACACACACTGACGGCGCGTGGAGGGTCCATGTTTTTCCCCAGAAAGAACCGCGTGCGTGTGGTTATTCCCATTGCGGGAGTCGCCACTGTGCTGCTGTTGTCTGGCTGCACCCCCACGTTGACCGTAAGTACCGCGACAGTTGATCCCAACCCCACGGTGAGTATTGCCGCGTTGCCGTTATCGGGGACAGATATTGACCCGGTGACCCAGATTGTCGTTGAAGCTGAACTGGGCCGTTTAACCCAGGTGTCGGTGCTGGGCCCCAAAGGTGTGGTGCCCGGAATTCTTTCAGATGATGGCTCCCAATGGAGTGCAACTGGTGCGCCCTTGGAGTATTCCGCTAACTACGTGATCACTGCCGAAGCGGCAGATGCCCGAGGCCGGGTCACCTCTCTGGACTCAAAGTTTTCCACTCTCGAGCCCGAGAAATTTTTCACGGCCGACGTGTCCCCGAGTGAGGGTGAAGTGGCTGGTGTGGGTGAACCGATTGTGGTCACTTTCAACAAGAGAGTGGAGAACAAGGCTGAAGTTGAGGCCGCGCTGACCGTGCGCACCAGTCGCTCAGTGTTGGGGGCGTGGGCGTGGCGGGATAACCGCACAGTTGAATTTCGGCCCAAGGAACTCTGGCCCGGAGATATGAGCGTTGAAGTGGATCTCAATCTCACCGGGGTGCAGGCCAAGCCCGGGGTATTTGGAAAAACGAGTACAAAAGATACGTTTTCTTTCCGACCTTCCATGGTGAGTGTGGTTGATGCGGACACGTACACCATGGATGTGTTCCGGAGTGGAGAGTTAGTCAAAACTCTTCCGGTGACGGCGGGTAAGGCAGGTTTTGAAACCCGCTCCGGAACGAAAGTTCTGATCACTAAGGAGCGTTCCCGAATTATGGATGCGGCATCGGGTGGGACTTCAGAGGACAACCCGGAGTATTACCGGGTTAATGCCGAATACGCAATGCGCATGACCTATTCGGGGGAGTTCGTTCATGCGGCTCCGTGGAGCGCTGGGAGCCAGGGCAGCGCCAACGTCTCCCACGGTTGCGTGGGCATGAGTACCACGGATGGGGAGTGGTGGTGGAATCAAAATGAAATCGGCGACGTTGTCATTGTGAAGAACACTTCGCGCACTCAAACCGATGACGGAAACGGTATAACTATTTGGAATGCCCCGTGGGTTGAATGGTTAGAGAAGTCTTCGACGGGCCCGCAAATCACGAAACCATTACAGGTAGTCCGCTAAGTACCGCAGTTCCACCGAGAGGGTCTACGTGATCAACGCTAACTAAAACGTTTACGTTGAAATCGGACCATCCGTGGGGAATGCAGATACACCCGCGTGACACGGTGTCACTGACGGCAAGCTCAATTACTAGTTCACCGGCAGCGCTACTCACGGAAATCATTTCGCCGCTAGCGCGACCTAGGGCGGCTGCATCAAGTGGGTGCATTTGAGCGGTCGGCAGATTAGATCCGCCCTGCAGGTTGTCAATGTCTTTCATCCACGAGTTGTTGCTGCGCAATTGACGTCTACCAATCAGCAGGTATTGCCCGGTGGGGGTTGTATTCGGCACGCTGCTCAGGGCGGCAGTTGCTGCGCCCAATGCAGAAACAAGTATTTGCGGTGCGAGTTCAATTTGCCCGCTGGGGGTTCGTAGAACTTCGGGCAAGCGGGGAGTTAGTGCTCCCAGATCAATGCCGTGTGGTGCGTCGATGACATCTTGCAGGGTCAGACCGTAGGGTCCGCTGCGAAGGCGAATATCAAGGATGCGATCCACCCCGAGGCGCGGTGCAACGGACTCCAATACCGCTTCGACGGTTGACCCGTGTAAGCGAGAGGCCGCGTCTTTAACAGCCTGCTGGGCAACGGCTGCGGCCAACACGTCATCCATGTTTTGGGCAGTGACTTTATGGCCGGTATTGATCTCAATTGCGATCCCAGCGAGGGTCAGCAACACATCTGCTTCATCCATCTCGCCTGTGGGGACAGGAAAAACTGCGGGGGAGTAGCGCGCCTGGTTGGCAATCGCAAGGTTGTTGAACACTACGTCGAAGTGGGGTCGGGTCAGCGGCGAAGAAACTGGCAGGATCACATCTGCCATTGCGTTGGTTTCGGTGAAATAGGGATCAACCGAAAGCAGGAAGTCAAGGGAGCCAAATGCTGCGCGCAACCGTCCGCTGTTCGGGGTGGAAACCAGTGGGTTCCCGCCAACGACACACATCGCGCGGATGTGGTCGCCACTGATCGGATCGGGGGTGTCAATTTCCTCGGCTAAAGCCGCGGTCGGGTACTCACCTAGCACGCTGGGCAAACCACGTACGCGGGTGCGCCGTCGCCCCGGAATGCTGACACCGTGCCCAACCCCGGGGGTTCCTTCAGTGGACGGCCCGCCGGCTGCAGGTAGGGCGAACATCACGCCACCGGGCTTATCCAAGGAACCGATCGCAATATTGATTACATCTATGAGCCACGAAGCAACTGTTCCCATGGGCAACATGACCCCGTCCAGGCTGAGCCCTGACGTTGTTGTACCCATGCGGCCATACACCGCCGCACTGGGCGCCGCCATAAGTTCAGCTGCAATGCGGCGGGTGACCCCGGCATCAATCCCCGTTACCTCGGCAACTGCCTCAGGCGTAAAAGCTGTCAGTGCGGAAACCAAAGACGCAACAGCATCTGGATCAATCCAGTCTGAAGCGGCGCCGAAGTCGGGGTCTGACTCCACGACAAGAACGTGGGCAATGCCGGCCAGCCACAGCGCATCACTTCCGGGACGGATTTCTAAGTGTTCGTCAGCGAAGTCTGCGGTGCGGGTGCGAATCGGGTCGACGACCACCATTCGACCACCGCGCTTGCGCAGTGAACGCAACCGGCCTGGGAAATCTGCCGCGGTCAACATTGAACCGTTTGAGAC
>CAJIYV010000115.1 GCA_905181745.1 uncultured Actinomycetes bacterium
GCAATAAGTTGGATGTCGCGTTATGGCGCTCAGCCGGGTGGAATATTCGGGCCCTCGGTCGACCTGCCGCTTAAATATCCCATAAAACGGGGGTTGTGGAAACAAAAAAGATAAAAGGGCCATTATTTCCGTGCGATCCCCCATTACGATCTGAACATGAACGCCTTCGTCATCCGTTGTCTCTGCGCACTCTCAATATGTGGTCTTGTTCTTGCGGCAACTCCCGTTGCACATGCAGCGTCCTTTAATCTCACCAAAGGCTCACCAACGGGAATGAGTGGGGTTAGCCCCTTTGCTACGCCCGTTGATACCACCACCGACCTGGTGTTTCACAGCGCTGGCGAGGCGGGTGGGTGGTTGATGAGCACGTGCGCCACGGGTAGCCAGTGCACAAGCCTCTCACTACCTCAGGAGTTCGGGACCGACTACACGCAGGTGACGTTAATGGATGGAACGCAGCGTGCGTACTTCGTGATTGTAGATGCCGATGGGACCAAGGAAATCGCTACCGCCCCAGTCACGTTCACCAATGGTGTGCCAACTTTAGGAACTACATCACGTCTTGGCATTCAGGCATCTGCCGGCCAGCGCGCCTGGGGTGTTCCAGACTCGATCGTGACTCCCGAAGGACTTGTCCGCTTGTATTGGGTCGACAACCCTGGCGAGGGGTCGGGAAACTTTCAACCAACCGGGGCGCAACGAAAATGCTTGGCTACAGCACTGGGACGCAAGGGAGCCGAGCAACTTGCATCTGGCAAGAAACTGACACCGGCTAAGGCGAAGGAAGCCGCAAAAGCTGCAAAAAAATGCAAGATCCCAGCGTCAGCACTCGGCGCACGTGGCTCACGCTCCACAGAGTCGATCGTGAGCGCCACCTCGACAGATACAAAGGGCACCTCCTTCGTCCCAGACGCGGGCTATCGCATTACCCGAGGGTACGTTGACTCGGATATTATTCAGGCTAAAAGCGGGGACTGGCTGATGCTTCTGTCCACTGGACCGGGTGAGCCACCACAGCGCCTTTTTATTGCCACGAGTCGAGATGGATTGGCCTGGAAAGTCAAGCGTAAGCCTTTAACTCCATCGTCTTTTAATGCATTGGACCCGGTGGCCGTACAGACCGGGCCAAAACAGTGGCGTGTCTACTACGCCAAGTCTCCCAAGAAAACTCCGTTTGCCAACCATCAAATTGTCGTGAGCACCCTGACTCGCTAGTCGGTCAAGGATCAACCCGGGCTTTCTGATCAGTCGTCCTTGATGATTCCTTAATCATGCTGGAGATACGCAGAATCACGCATTAGGAACAAGACATTCAGTTTTACTTCCGAATTGATTACCGGGGTAAACCTGTGCAGGTCTACGGCCGCTCCGGCTTCACGGGTTGTACATGGGATCGACACGTGCAGTGAGAGATTGGTGCTGTGGCTACCGGACTGCGGGTTGTAATGGACAGGAGTCCAATGATCGAATGGCCAGAGGCTTATGGCGAGATGAACTTTTGCCAGATAGCGCAGCCTAGGGCAGGTTCCTTTGCTTGTCTGCAGCCTGAGCATTGAGTTCACGTGCATAGCGCTCAAGGTGCGCCGCGAGCCCTGCGTCGCCTACCGCGAGTATCCGGGCGGCCAAAAGGCCCGCATTCTTTGAATTATCAATTGCTACCGTTGCAACCGGTATCCCGGCGGGCATTTGCACAATCGAGAGCAGTGAATCCATACCGTCAAGTGCGGTTGCCGACACGGGAACACCAATCACCGGAAGGGTCGTTAGCGCCGCCATCATTCCGGGCAGGTGGGCAGCGCCTCCGGCACCAGCGATGATTACGTTGAATCCGTTATCGCGAGCGTTTTGAGCGAACGCGGTCATCTCTAGAGGCATTCGGTGCGCTGACAGCACGAATGCCTTATTTGTGATTCCCAACTCGATAAGAATCTCAGTGGCGGCACGCATCACGGGCCAATCCGAGTCACTTCCCATACACACTGCAACCGAAAACTTTTCGCTACTCATTGATCTCTCCCGTAAAATAGGCGACCGCATGCTCAACGCGACTCCGTAATTCTGTCAGATTGCTGCCCACCGCTGTCACATGTCCCACTTTGCGGCCGGGTTTAACAGCTTTCCCGTAGAGATGGCTGTGCAACTCAGGATCGCGGGCAAACACGTGGCGATAGGCGCTATACAGGTCAGGGACATCGCCTCCCAAAATATTTCCCATTACCGACCAAGGCGCCAATGCCCGCGGTGAACCAAGTGGTAAATCAAGTATCGCTCGTAAGTGGTTCTCGAATTGACTTGTTGTTGATCCTTCAATACTCCAATGCCCAGAGTTGTGCGGACGCATAGCCAATTCATTGACTAGCACACCATTTTCTGTGTCAAATAGTTCCACGGCTAGCATTCCCACAACATCAAGTTCCCTCGCGATGTGCAGGGCAATCTCTTGAGCCCTAGCAGCGACCCCGGGATCAAGATCTGGTGCTGGTGACACCACTTCGAAGCAGATTCCGTTTCGTTGAATTGTGTGCACTACCGGGTAAGCAACGCACTGATTACTCGGTGAGCGCGCGACCTGGGCGGCCAACTCGCGAATGAACTCAACTTTCTCCTCAGCTAACCATTGCGAGCCGCTGGGCAACTTAATTTCCAGCACGGCCTCAATCTCTGCCTTGCTGTGAACAAACCACACGCCTTTACCGTCGTATCCCCCGCGCGAAGTTTTCAGAATGAACGGGTAACCAACTTCTGCTGCGAAATTTATAGCGTCCTTCGCACAATCCACTTGCGCCCATAGTGGACACGCAATACCCAGATCTGCGAGAGCTCTACGCATTTCCAATTTGTCTTGGGCATAAATAACCGCTTGGGGGCTTGGGTAAACGGGCTTGCCACAGTTGCTTAACACTTCCATGACCTCGGGCGTGAGCAGCTCATGATCAAATGTGACCACATCACAGGACCGGGCAAATTCCATGACGGTATGTGGATCATCTTTGGATCCAAGAATGGTTTCCGCGACCACTTGGGCCGCTGGCTCTTGAGCGTTACTGGCCAAGACAGTGAAGCGAACACCTAAACTCGTGGCCGGAGCCACACTCATTTGAGCCAATTGCCCAGCCCCGATCATGCCCACCGTGGGACCGAGTTCGTGCCCAGATTCTTGTGCCACAAGAGCAACTTAGTGCTTTGGTAAAAACACCGCGCTAGATAGTTAGACTGCGCGGGTGCGTGGTGCGAAGAGCGTTGTGAAATCTGTGGACTCATGGGTCATCGGAATTTGGCGCGAACTTGCAAAATTCGGAATTGTCGGCCTCTCGGCACTCGTCATTGACATTGGACTTTTTAATTTATTGCGCTTTGCCGGTGGCCAAGGGCCGATGTATGACCGCCCAATTTCTTCGAAGATTGTCAGTGTCGCAGTTGCCACAACTTTCGCCTACTTTGGAAACCGCTACTGGACTTTCCGCAAGCGTGGCCGGTCGAATATGGGCCGGGAATACCTGAAGTTCTTCGGGCTTAATGCGATCGCAATGGTCATTGCCATCGCGTGCTTGTGGTTTAGTCACTACCTGATGGGCTGGGACAGCGTTCTCGCCGACAACATCAGTGCAAACGTCGTAGGTCTGAGCCTGGGAACCACTTTTAGATTCTGGTCCTATCGTAAGTTCGTCTTCCCCGAAATCCCCAATGATCTCGAGCATCAAGGTGAGCGCGAACTGGCCGAGCGAGATGCAATTACGCCAATTTAAACATTGGGTGTGGCTTTCCTACTCAGGGGCAGAGCCACCGCTACGGCGTCTTGAGTCGTCCAGTTCATGTAGCTCGTACACCTGGCGTTGGATGTCTTCCACATTCGGGACGTCATTAATTACGAGGTCCCCGTCGTCGCTGGCTGACTCGATTTCCAGAGTCCCGTAATTCATGGCCCGGCCGATCAAGCCCACTTCAAATGATACATTGTTAATTTTTGCTAACGGCATGTCTCGACCGTGTTTGGTAAGCAGGCCACGGCGGACAATTATCCGTCGACTGGTAAAAACATATTGCGTGGTAAGCCAGCCTAAAAAGGGAATTGCCACTTGCCAGATCAAAATAAATA
>CAJIYV010000116.1 GCA_905181745.1 uncultured Actinomycetes bacterium
TAATCCGCTTGCGGCGGTTGTTGCGCTCATTACTCTGGCTCAACCAATAATTAGCAAAATGCTGGGCCAACAATTACCGGTGGGGGTGTCAATTCCCACCTCGCAGTCCCTCAAAGGCGGGAAGTCGGACAGCCGCCTCGTTCCGGGGAGCATCGAAAATCGGGAATTTGTCCCTGCTTTGTACAACGGATCGGCAATGTTGCGTGGGCTCAGCGCATCTACTGGATTCGCAATTGTCACAGCACCGGTTGATGCCGGAAGCACCATTGAATTTCTGCCCCTTCCGGGGTAGCAACTACTCGCAGACAACTCCATCTCGATCACGATCGATGTACCACGAATACTGCGAGTCGGTTCCTTTTATGTAAGGACCAAAGCCTGCCTTAATCGCCGCGCCACAAGTACCAAAACGAGGATCTGCTCCGGCTTGCGAAGTAACCCCACTTGGCGCAGTAAGTGTGGCGGTCTTGGTCGGCGCTCTCGGTGGAATCTTCATAGTTGCCGAGCAATTGGCCAAGATTTTTCCCAAACTTTTCTTCTCTCTGCTATCCACAGAGAGCCGCCACCGAAACTTAACCCCAATCCAGTCCTTCGCATACCGGCATCGATTCTGGTTGGGTAACCATTGCGCCGGATCTCGCGCACCCTTTGATCGATTGGAGCTCGCGCTCACAGCAATCAAAGACGACGCGTAGCCCAAATCATTGGCGTAACGTTGTCGCGTTCCACGATCCCAACGCCACGCGCCTGAATCCCACGCTTCCTTTAAAGGGACAAAATGGTCAATATCGAAATTAGTCGCATTGGTGGTGCTGACGCCGTCGAACTGGGAAACCCATTTACCATTCACGACTTTGCATCCAGACACTTGACCAGAGACCCGTTCCTGGATCAAAACTTCTTCACGCGTGTCACAACCATCAGAATCAAGGTCGGACCAGTGGCTAAAAAGCGATCGACTGTAACCGGATGTGGCTTCGCCTGAAACCGGGAGCGAGTTCAAAATTCGGACCGGATCAGTCTTGGTAGCAGCCGACCCGGCTGGCACAAATCCAAATGTTGATGCAGCCATCACAACAGCAACAAGTGAAGTGCAAACGCGGGACTTGCGACTGAACACGCCGGACTTGGACATGGCGAACCCCCCCTGTTTCACACTATAACAAGGGGGGGGGTAAAAAAATTAGTCTGCGAGTGGAATCCGAATTTCCTCTTCACGCGAGATTACGTTGGCATCAGCGTCGTAGACGGTCATGGTCTCGTCTTCGATTACCAATTTCCCATCTGCATCAAGTACATCGATAATCTCGTCCACTACTGAACCCTGCGGCCCAGTTGCGACGACTACTTCGTCGGCAACTGCGCCAACAACTTGATCATTTTCGTCGAGAATAATGTTAACCGAGAGGTCGTCTCCTACTTCGATTTCATTTGAATCAACAATCTCTTTTTCCACGATTCCCACTTTCACTGCTCTAGGCTACTTAAGTGTCACACCCTAGTAAGGCGAATATCTGGCACCCGATTCCGGGCTAACATCGCACCTGAATCATCAACCGCAGTGTGCGCATCTCGCTCAGCAGCCACTCGATCTTGGTAGTGCGTGAGCTCACGCTCAATCCGCTGCTCGTCCCAGCCCAACTCGGCCCCCATTATTTGCGCTACTTCCTCTGCGCCCACTAACCCTTGGTCAGGAGTTTCAATGGACAGGTGGGTGCGTCTGGTGAGAATGTCATCAATATGGAGCGCACCTTCGTGGGTTACCGCATACAGAGCCTCGACCCGTAAATACCCGGCCCCACCTGCACCTTCACCAGCAATCGGCGCGGCAAGTTCAGGCCGGTATTTCAGGATAGACATCAGTTCACCCACCATCGACCCATAGCGCTTGAGCAAGTGATCGACCTCCTGCGAGCTCACCCCAAAATTCTTTGCATTGGCTTGCAACTGGGTTTGCGCCTCGGCCAAGCCGACAGCACCAATTAAAGGGATGTTTTCGGTATCAGATTTCGGCACTGTCCCAATGAGTCCTCGGCTATGCAGATCGGCGATTGCGGCATTGACCGCATCTTCGGCCATAACCCGATAGGTGGTGTATTTCCCACCGGCAATCGTGGTGAATCCCGGAACAGTGTTTTCCACCGCGTGTTCCCGACTCAAATCACTCGTGGCACCTTTCTTTCCCTTGATGAGTGGGCGTAATCCCGCATATACGCCGTCAATGTCTTCAACGCCGAGCTCAACATTGAGCACTCGATTCACGTTTCGCAAAAGGTACTCAATGTCACTGGCACTGGCCGCCGGGTGATCAAGTCCTTGTTCCCATGGAGTGTCGGTTGTTCCAATCAACCAATGCGCCCCCCAGGTGCGAATAAACAAGACACTGTCCTCGGCCCGAACGAAGACGGATACTTCTGAATCAATCCGGTCCCGCGGAACCAAAATGTGAACACCCTTTGATGCCTGTACGGAAAAATCTGAATGGCCACCAGCCATCTCTTGTAGCGCATCAGTCCACACGCCGGTCGCGTTAATCACTGTCCGAGCCGTAATGTGGAACTCATTCCCACTTTCAAGATCTTTTACGTCAGCGCCGTTGAGCGCTCCAGCGTCATTATGTGAAAGGCGCACAACTTTCAACGCTGGCGCAACCACGGAACCATACGCGGCGGCGGTACGAACAAGTTCGAGTGTGTGGCGGGAGTCATCAACCTGGGCATCAAAAAATGAGATCCCCCCCACCAAGCTTTTGTGGTCGAGTCCTGGTGCCCGTGCACGGACTTGCTTGCGGCTTAAATGTTTATGCCGCGGCACCGCACCCGCTCCACCGATTGTGTCGTACAGAAAAAGTCCCGCACCCATGTAGGCGCGCTCCCACACCCGATGTTCAATGGGATAAATAAATTCAATGGGATGTACCAAGTGTGGACAGAGTTTCTCCAACATCAGGCCGCGCTCTTTCAAGGCCTCGCGAACCAAACCAAAATTAAATTGCTCTAAGTACCGCAGCCCACCGTGAAAAAGTTTTCCCGACCGACTCGACGTTCCGGAGGCCCAATCTCGCATTTCAACAAGAGCCACACTCAATCCGCGCGAAGCCGCATCAAGTGCGGTTCCAGCGCCAGTGACGCCACCACCAATCACCAACACATCAAATTCTGATTCAGCAAGTTCACTCAAGGCACGCTTACGTTCGTTCGGGCCGAGCACTGACTTTCTTGGGTCCACTGGCCCATCTTCGCAGGTCTGCCACAAATCAGTCGTTAGAGTTCATGAGAACCACAACGAGCAGCCCCAACTTATCCGACCTAAAATGGTAAAGTGAGCCCAATTCGACGCCTAATCGCAGTTGGGTCAGCGGTCGTCCTCCTCGGATTGGTCTTGAGTCCTGGTGCCTCGGCAGAAACAAACCCCGAAGCGGTCACAATTACCGGCGGCCCACTCTCAGCAACTGACCCCAATCCCGTTGCCCTCGATGCAGACCTTTATCTCCCCAA
>CAJIYV010000117.1 GCA_905181745.1 uncultured Actinomycetes bacterium
CGCTTATGGCCGCGCGGACCCTAGACGGTCCGGAGGGTAAAGCGCAAGTCGGAAGGCCCGATTTTCCAAAGTTTCTCAAAAAACGTTCGGTTAGAAGCCTCGATCGACCCTGCCTACGACTTTTTCCGCCCTTTTTCGTCGGTCGTGGTCGGCAATTCGGGGGCGCTGACATCGTAGACCTGGGCCCGGCGCGATAACAATGCGTTCAGCACTGCCGCCTTGAACTCTGTCTCATCCGCGCTGCCCCACTTCACGGTGGATCCCGACTTCAGGTCAATTTCAATGCTGTCAATCGAGTTAGCACTAATCCGTGCGACTTTTTTAGCCAAATTTTCCGGCATAGCGGCAACGACCTTGACCGCCGCAACAAGTGGGGGGCCCGATGCTTGGATTAGGGGTAATCCGTCAAGGTTGGAATAGTCAAAAACAATCCCTTGGGCGTCAACTCCCTGGCTCGCACTCACGCCTTCGACCCGCGCTAAAGGAATCCGTAAATCCAGAGCTACTACTACCTCATTGGGCCAACCGCGTCGCACCTCAACAGCTGACACCCACGGAAGGTCAACAATGGCTTGGGCCGCCGCATCGGTATCAAGTGTGGCAATCCGGTCATCTAATTTAATCTTGGCGGTCGCTTGCACCTGAGCAATTTGTTCAGCTGAAAGGATTTCTTCACGGGAGCCCACCACTCGAAATTCTTTCACCGCAAATACTTGTGAAAACCACACCAACCAAATCATGATTCCAGCGCTAAGAACTAGTACAGGAATAATCAGCCACCAGATTCGAGCTTTACGTTTTTTCAGTTGATACGCGGTGAAGTCCTTCGATTCTGAATGCCCTTTGGTGCTTCTCTTTACATCGCTTCGTACGTCACTCATGACATCACTCATTAGGATGCCCAGGTACACGTTCTTGCAATCTTTGAACAACTTCAGCAGCTATCAGACCAATATCTCCGGCACCCAATGTCATGATGATATCGCCGCTTTGCGCATCCTCCACCAAATCTTGGGCCACCGCAGACCATGAAGGTTCGAAAATTACACACTCGGGAGGGAGGGGGACATTCGTTGCCATGGTTTGCCCACTGGCTCCGGGGATCGGAGTCTCCCCTGGTGCAAAAACTTCCAGCACGATGACCTTGTCGGCCAAGGCAAGTGCAACTCCGAACTCTCGGGAAAATAACGCCGTGCGATAGTAATGATGCGCCTGAAACGCAACGATCACACGCCCAGAGCCGACAAGCTCACGCGCTGTTCGTAGTGTTGCAGTGATTTCAGTGGGATGATGAGCGTAATCGTCGTACACCCGGACGCCACCGGCTTTTCCCTTAAAATCAAATCTGCGACGCGTCCCGCTAAAGTAATTCACTCCTTCTATTGCTTGTTGCGCCGTGTACGACATGCCGATCATCGCAACGAGAACAGCTTGTGCGTTAAGTGCATTGTGATGGCCAAAAACCTGAAGCTCGGCCCGCCCCAAGCGCACGCCCTGATGTGCGGTATCAAAGCTCCAGCCCGATGCTGACGGCCGGGCATCCACCATGTGAAAATCTGCCTCAGGGTCTTCCCCATAGGTGCGGATATCAACGCCGGCGGCCAGAGCTCCCTTGATGAGACGAGCCGCACCCGGATCGTCTAAGCACGCCACCACAAACCCGCCTCGATCTCGAATGCCCAGTGCAAAGTCAAGGAATCCCTGTTCGATTGCATCAAATGTCCCCCAATAGTCAAGGTGATCTGCCTCGACATTGGTCACAATTGCAACTGTTGGGTCCAGATACAGGAATGTGCCATCACTTTCATCTGCTTCAACCACAAACAATTCCCCCGTGCCTAAATGGGCATTTGATCCAGTCTCGTTTAGCTCACTACCGATTGCGAACGACGGATCTGATCCCGAATGTTGCAGAGCGACGGTCATCATCGAAGTGGTTGTTGTTTTCCCGTGTGTTCCCGTGACGGCTATCCCGGTGAATCCGGCCATGATCGCTGACAGTGCCTCTGCGCGGTTCAAAACCCGCTTACCGCGCTCCACGGCCTCGATTCTTTCTGGATTATTCGCAGGAATGGCGGTTGACAACACCAGAGTGTCAATTGCATCTACGTGCCTGCAAGAGTGGCCAATCATGGTCTCAACCCCTACCGCGGTCAACGCGGCAACGCGACGCGAGTCTTTAGCATCACAACCACTGACCCGCACACCGCGGGCAGCCAGGATTCGAGCAATTCCGGACATGCCGGCGCCACCGATCCCCACAACATGGACCTGACCCAAGTCCTGCAAACTCACGCGTGCCCACTCCTTCTCAATGGTGACGACGTTCTTATGGACACGATAACCCCCAAACGGCCAATTCCTTGGCAGCATTAGTTGGGCTCACCCCGCGCCTTGTCTCCGCCATTTTGGTAAGCATTTGATTATCGAGAACCAAAGGCAAAACTTTGCTCACAACCCTATCCGGGGTAAACGCTGAGTTTTCAATTTCAATTGCTGCTCCCGCGCTAGTCAAAGCTTGGGCATTTCTTTTTTGTTCACCGTTACCGATGGGAAGTGGAACAAAAATTGCGGGAACGCCTACCGTTGCAATTTCCGCAACGGTCATGGCGCCAGCCCGAGCCACAACTAAATCAGCTGCGCAATAGGCCAAGTCCATGCGACTAATAAACGGCACGGTTCGGTACACGACCCCGGGAGAATCGATCACTGGGCCGGCCGCGCCAATATTTCCCGTCCCAACGGCGTGTAAGACACTCACCCCCGCCGCAAGTAATTGTGGCAATGCTGCCTCGATCGCCGTATTAATAGATTGGGCACCCTGGGATCCACCGAAAACGAGAAGCACTGGCCCAGTTTTCGGGAGATCAAAATATTCGCGGGCCTTGGTCTGACCTTGATGCCGATCAAGCTCCACGATGTCAGTGCTCAATGGCATCCCTATCACCCGTGCCCCAGAAATGACTCCGTCGAACATCGCGGCCACATGCGGGGTAAGCGTGGCACCCAACTTATTCGCAAGCCCGGCGGTCGAATTCGCCTCATGAACGATGACGCACAGACCGAGACTTTTAGCCGCTAGGTAGGCAGGAGCGCTGGCGTAACCGCCAAACCCAATCACAACATCGATTGAGTGTGCTTTGAGGAACCGGCGAGCCAGACGAACTGATGCGATAAATTTGGGGAGAAATGTGAATGCTTGGCCATCTAACTTGCGCGGAAACGGCACAGAAGGCAGCAGCTCAAGCGCAAGTCCAGTCGGTGGAACCAAAGTTGCATCCAGACCACGTTCTGTTCCCATAATCGTGACGGTTGCCTGTGGATCTAAATCAAGAATGGCTCGGGCAGTGTTTATTGCTGGATACACATGACCCGCGCTACCGCCCGCGGCCAGAACGAATTTCACCGAGCACTTTCCATCATTAGCGTTTCCTTGGTCATTTTTGACGTTAGCGTCTGCGCATGGCGGCGGCGGTTTTCCGACGCCGAATAATGCGACGCGCGGCCGGTTCGTTGCGAGCACATGCCAGCAACATCCCAATGGCAATCAAAGTAGGAATTAAAGATGACCCACCGTAGGACACTAGGGGAAGGGGCACTCCGGTAACGGGCAAAAGCCCCAGTACGGCACCGATATTAATGACCGCTTGGATCACAATCCAAGAACCCACGCCCGCAGCGACTAGGCGCACAAATGGCTCGTGTGCATTTTTACTTAATCGAAAAATCGAGAATGCCAAAATTCCGAAGAGAAGTAAGACTGCAAATGTCCCCACCAAGCCCAGTTCCTCGCCAATTACTGGGAAAATAAAATCGGTGTGCGCCTCAGGCAATGAGCCCCACTTCTCGCGGCTACCGCCAAGTCCCACTCCCCATACGCCGCCCGTCCCCAATGCGTACTGTCCTTGGGTTACTTGCCAACCGAATCCGAGTCGATCCGAATCCGGGTTGAGCCAATTGGCTATCCGTTCCATGCGGTAGGGGGCAGCCAGGGTCAAAATCCACACTGCGATCAGACCAATACCGCCGAATAGCGCAAATAATCGAAAGGGCACCCTGGCTGCAAACAAAACGCCGCACAAGATTGCGGCAAGCATCAACGTGTTACCAAAATCTCCCTCGAGCAAAACCAGGATCATCATGAGTCCAGCAATGGGAACAATCGGGACCAAAATGTTTCTCCATGTCGGAACATGCCGATCCTTGCGTGTGAGAACTTCAGCCCCCCAAACGACTAGTGCCAGCTTGGCAAATTCACTGGGCTGCAATCTAAATGGTCCAAAAATTTCAATCCAGTTTCGCTGCCCAGCAACCTCGACGCCAAAGATCAGAACGCTAATCAGCAGTCCGAACGCAATTGCGAGAAAGACCCATGCGCTTTTGCGCCAGAACTGAATTGAGGAACGTACCGCAAAAATTAGAGCAATTACTCCACCGACTGCGAATAACGCTTGCCGTTGAGCGAATACGTAGGCGGAGCCGAATACTCGAACGCTCTCCACCGATGATGCGGACAGCACCATGACCAGTCCGAGTGAAAGCAACAACAGGGTGGACCCCATGATTAAGTAGTACGTGCTCAGCGGGTGTTCTGCGAGTAAAGCGAACCGCGATTTTTTATAGGCATCGGAGATTTTTTGGAGTCCTCCCGGTGCCGGTCGGGTGCGAAGGGACATTAGTCGATCGATCCGTCCTTGACCGCGGTTGCAAACAGATCTCCCCGGTGCGAAAAGTCGGTGAACATGTCCCACGAGGCGCATCCGGGGGCCAGCAACACAGTATCTCCGCTTTTGGCCCGCTCGCGCGCAATCTGGACGGCCTCACTCATTGCCCTAGTGTCCCTAGTGGCCAGTGTGATTACTGGGACATTTGGTGCGTGTCGGGTGAGGGTCTGCGCAATAATCTGGGCATCAGAACCCATCAAAATTGCCAATTTGATCCGATGAGCGTGCGCCTGCACCAACTCCCCGAAATCCTGCCCTTTTGCCAGCCCTCCCGCGATCCAGATGACCGATGGATACGAGGACAAAGACGTGTCGGCTGCGTGCGCATTTGTGGCCTTCGAATCATCAACATATGTCACACCATCAATGTTGGCCACCACTGCGTTGCGGTGTGGTGCTGGCGCAAAATTTCGCAATCCTTCTTGTACAGCCGTCGGCGAGACGCGATTGAGATCGGGGGAATCCAATGTTCCGAATGCCCGGGCCACAGCAGCCGCCGCGAGCGCGTTCTCAATGTTGTGTTTAGCAGCGGGATGAATATCTGAAACCAACGCCAACTCTTGGGCGTAGTCCATCCGGTTCGAAATGAACGCCCGATCAACGAGTGCTTTGTCAACCACGCCCAACTCGCTCAACGCTGGAATACCACGCGTAAAGCCAATCGCGCGACACCCCTCTAAGACATCGGCAGATTCAACCATGGACATAGTTGCCTCTTCGTGGCCGTTGTACACCGCCGCGCACTGGGTTCGCTCGTAAATTCGAGCTTTAGCGTTCCTATACTGATCAAAATCACCAAAATGATCAATGTGATCAGGGGCAAGGTTCAGGCACACCGACGCCCACGGGCTCAAGGTGTGACTAAATGGCAACTGCGGAGCACCCACTTCAACCGCAATGACGTCCAGTTTGTCATGCATCACAACTCCAACGAGAGAATGACCAATATTTCCTGCGGCTTCACTGCGAAACCCAGACGCGCGCAGAATCGAATCGAGCATCAACGTTGTAGTCGTCTTGCCATTGGTGCCGGTTACGCACAACCATGGGGCGGCCCCGCTTTTTGGGCGAATTCGCCACGCCAGTTCAAGTTCGCCCCAAATGGGGACATTCGCCAGTGCCGCCTGACGGTGGAAAACATGGCCCGGCGGCAAACCCGGGGATGTCACCACCAAATCAAAGTCCTCACTTGGTAATTCAGCGGCACCGATAAAGGTGTGAGCACCTAACGAACCAAGAATTTCAGCCCGCTCGTTGACCGGATCCGTTGCGGCTGAATCAACAATGCTGACGTCCGCTCCTAATTGCATCAAGGCGTCAACTGCCGCAAAACCCGCGACACCCAGGCCCAAGACACCCACCCGCAGGGATGACCAGTTCGCTTCCCGCGATGTGAGCTCGTCACACTTTGGCATCAGGCACGAACCCATTCCGCGTAAAAAATTGTCAGCCCTGCCCCAATACACAGACCCTGGATGATCCAAAACCGCACCACAATTTGGATCTCAGGCCAACCGAGCATTTCAAAGTGATGATGCAGGGGCGCCATTCTAAAAATTCTTTTTCCGGTCAACTTAAATGAACCCACTTGCCCGATTACCGACAATGTCGTGATCAAGAAAAGTCCGGCCAAAAGTGGGAGCAACAATTCTGTGCGCGTCAGGATCGCCAAACCTGCGATTCCGCCACCCAGAGCAAGGGAACCGGTGTCGCCCATAAAGATGCGCGCGGGTGAAGTGTTAAACCACAAGAAACCAAA
This sequence comes from uncultured Actinomycetes bacterium, assembly GCA_905181745.1. Lineage (GTDB taxonomy): Bacteria > Actinomycetota > Actinomycetes > S36-B12 > S36-B12 > UBA4592. The sequence goes on from CAJIYV010000117.1 coordinate 6,484, forward strand.
ACTGGCACCCGCTGTTGCCGCAGCAACCATTGCAAGGTCAAGTGGACTCTGCGTGTTGTAACAAAACTCAGTAACTTCGAACGCACAATTCTGTCCATACTGCCAAATGGCCAGAAGTACGTACGCCAAGAAACTCATGATTGCAGCCCCCACTGCAAGGCCATCAAGTCCATCGGTCAGATTGACACCATTAGTCGTCGCTGTTACCAAGAACCAGACCCACAATAGGAAAAGGCCCAACGGGAGGACAAAGCTGGTGTCACGAACAAATGAGATCGCCATCGATGCGGCAGTATTGCCCGAATCGTCCGGGAACTGCACGGATAGATACGCAAACGAGAATGCGATCACTGCTTGTCCGATGAGTTTGGTTCGCGCTCGAAGGCCTGTGCTTCTCTGCTTGAAAATCTTCAAATAATCGTCCGCCATGCCCACTAGGCCTAACCCGACCATGAGGTACAACACAAGTAGGGCCGAAATCGAAACGGGGCGCCAAGTAACCAGATGCGTAAGGAAATAACCCGCTAGAACAGCAATAATGATGGCGAGGCCGCCCATTGAGGGGGTGCCACGCTTCCCTTCGTGTGCCGGGTACAACTCCCCTTCTCGTGAAGCGCGAATCGCCTGGGAATAACCATGCCTGCGCAGCAAGTTGATGAGTAAAGGGGTGCCCAGAAAAGAGATGAAGGTCGCGATCGCACCCGCGATGACCACTAGTCTCATAGGTTTCCTTGCTCTCGACCATTACCGGAATCTAAGTCCGTCATGAGACTACTTAATGAGAGCTCCATAACCTCACTTGCCACGCGTTCCAAACCTATTGATCGTGATGCTTTCACAAGCACGATATCGCCCGCGCGTAAATCGCGTGCCAACAATTCCAAGGCTTCATCGACGTCAGATACCCACGCGGATTCCCCGCCCCATGCGCTTTCATTGTCCGCGGCCAAGTGCATGACACGAGTTGCCTTTCCGACACACACAAGGCGAGAAATATTTAGTCGCGCTGCCAACCGCCCAATGGACTCATGCGCATCTAATGAGTACTCACCCAGTTCGCACATCTCTCCCAGCACCGCCCACGTCCTTCGGTCGGGCTCTCCAGAGCGAAATTGAGTAAGGGTCTTCAGCGCAGCGTGCATTGACTCAGGATTCGCGTTGTATGAGTCATTAATCACGGTAACGTCATTGCCTGCTGTAGTGACTTCCATTCTCCATTTGCTGATCACGTTTACCTGGCTCAAAAGTTCACACGCTGTCTCAAAAGGAACACCTGCGCAAACACAGACGCTCACGGCGGCCAAGGCGTTGCTCACGTAGTGCGGGCCCACTAATTGCACATGTGCCTGGTGCGAGTTTCCGCCATGGGTAATTATAAAACGCGTTGTTCCATCAGGTTCGATGTCCAAATCGCTGGCACGAAAGTCACTGCCCTGGCCCTCCCCGAATGTGCAGATTTCGCAGTTTAGGGAATCACTCATCTTCGCCACAAGTGGATCATCCTTATTAAGAATTGCGGTTCCAGTTGCCGGCAACGCACGGACCAGTTCGCTTTTCGCCTCTGCAATATTTTCGACGCTTCCAAGGAGTTCAATGTGCGCCGATCCCACATTGACCACTACCCCAATATCCGGTTCGGCAATTTCAGCCAGGGTCGAAATATGACCTATCCCACGCATTCCCATTTCCAAAATGAGGAACTCGGTGTTCGCATCGGCGCTGAGAATCGTAAGTGGAAGTCCTACTTCAGTGTTAAATGAACCGGGAGGCGCAACCGTCTCACCGCGATGCCCCAGAATTCCCGCAATGAGATCTTTTGTTGAAGTTTTTCCACTCGAGCCCGTAACCCCGATAACTTGCGCCGTCAAAACATTGACGCGCACCCAGTGAGCAATTTGAGCCAAGGCTCTCAACGGGCTTAGCACTCGAAGCACTGACAACCCTTCGACCATGGGCCTTCCCGGGGCGGTGTCGACAATCGCTAAAGCAGCACCAGCCTCGTACACCGAATCAAGAAAGTCATGCCCATCTACCCGCTCACCGACTAGCGCAACAAACACACCATCACGAATTGCACTGCGGGAGTCGACAAAGAATTGTGGGACGTTAAACAGATGTGACTGCTCGCAACCAATCAATGTTCCACCGGTGATCTCTTCCAGTTGGCGTCCCGTGAATTCAATCATTGATATTCTTGCCCTGCAGGATCTCAGTTACAACATCGATGTCGCTGAATTCAATTACATGACCGTGAATTTCCTGACCGCGCTCATGACCCTTGCCGAGTATCGCTACTACATCGTGCCCGTGCGCGGATTCCAATGCCTTCGCGATCGCCATCCGTCGATCCCCTATTTCCAAA
>CAJIYV010000118.1 GCA_905181745.1 uncultured Actinomycetes bacterium
AAAATTCAATGCGGGCCAAAAACTCAATGCGGCATTCAGTTTGGGATCAGTGTTAATCATGTTCGCAACCGGCATGATCATGTTTTTTAGTTCACTGTTTACTGACGACATTCGCACCGGCGCAACCTTTGTTCACGATTGGCTGACACTCGCGATTGTTGTTGCCCTCACCGGACATATCTATATGGCCATGAAGGATGCTCAGGCACGCATGGGCATGCGCTCAGGTGAGGTAACCCGAAGTTGGGCAGTTGAACACCACCCACAATGGGTGAAGGTCAATACCCGATCAGGTGCGTCCGAGCCAGAAATCCATCCAGTTGATAAAGATCAGGGTAAGAATCACGAGCAAAGTTGATCCGATAAATACCCAGCGCAATGAACTGAAAATCTCCGAAAGAAATCCTGGACTTCCGCTTCGGGTGAACCTTCCGGCCTTGGCATTTTCGGCGGTACTGAACCAGAAGATCAGAATCGTTCCCACCCAAGCCACCATGCAGAAGGGGCACAGAGCATCGATCACGTACAAACTTTGAAATACCAACCACACCACAAACGCGAGCCCACCCAGTGCGCCGAGGTTAAGTCCGAGCCACACCCAGCCTGGCAAGACAACCCGCGAGAGCAAAAGAACTGCCAGGGTGATCACAACCGAGTAAGTGACCAATCCAATAATCGGATTGGGAAAACCGAATACTGACGCTTGCTCAGTCACGATTACTGCACCACACGACAGCACCGGATTGATGCTGCAACTGGGGACAAAATTTGGATCCTCCAGGATCGCGAACTTGTCTTGGGTCAGCGTGAATGCAGCGTATAGCCCAATGATTCCCGAAAATAACAACAGCCATGGGGTCGTCTTGTATTGCACTGGTGGATTGACACTCGCTACTTCAATATTTGCTGCCATCTACTTCACATCCCACCATATAGTCGCCATAGATCGAGGTTTTGCATCTTTTTCAGCTAGCAACGCCGCGGCGAGTTCTGCATCGCGATCCTGCGTGAGGCACAACCGAACGCGCGCCCGACGAATTCGCTCTTCTTGGGGGAGGTCAACTCGGGCGCCCCATGTGCAATCTTCCCAAATATCGAGAACGGCACCAAACCCTAACGCCAAACAAATATCTTGTAATTGATAAGGCGTAGGTAAAATGGGTCGGTCCAAGTTCCAGAATTTTTTCCACAGAGCATTAAAATTGCTCATGGGATGACTCATGGGAACCTCAATGACCACGCGCTTGCGCGCATGAGCATTAAGAGCCTGTAAGAACGGAACGATGTCTGCCACGTTGTAAGCAACGTGATGACACACCACAACATCAGCCTCAGGAACGAGCGCAGCCACGTCGGGCCAATCACCCAGATAAGAGTGGACAATTGCGCCGCGAGTTTCCGCGGCCTTGTGAAACTCGTCAAGCATTTCTTGCTGGTGGTCCACTGCGGTCAAAGTCCCGGCCGGCGGCGTGATTGCCATTGAGGCGCGGCCACCGCCTGAGCCAATGTCAAGAACACTGCCGCCTGGTTCAAGAACTTCGCGCGCACGCTGATGTGACAATGAGTCAGGAATTGGGGTGTGTGGCGGTGCGACGGTGAACATGGCCACCGGATGCTTCCAGGGCACTTCCGGTGCTTGGTCCAAGATCTCTTGCGGTAGCGCCCAACTTTCCAAATCTGCCGCCCACTGATTGGCCAATGCCTGAATCCCCGCTGAGCTCACCGGTCCAGTCTATCCCCTTGGCACGACCGACACTGCGTCAGAAACCGCTCTCCACGACCCCGGTAGATTGTGAGGGTGAGCAGCGATTCCGCACCTGAGTCAAATGTTGGCCATCCACTCGCTGCGCTCCTTGGTGGCCCCCGAGGCGCCGTGGAGTCCATGCTGCCCCCAGTGATTTTTGTAGTCGTCTATTTAGCAACCGGTAGCAACCTCACCGCCGCTGTCATCTCAGCACTCACCATTGGTGTTGTGCTAGCCGGATTGCGGCTCACACGCCGTGAAAGGCCAGTGAGAATTGTCGGTGCCCTGCTCGTGGTCGTTCTTGCCGCAACTGTCGCCTACTACACCGGCAATGCTGCAGCATATTTCTGGCCACTCGTACTCGCGAATGTTGCATCAGCGCTTGCCTTTGCTTTCTCGATTCTGATTCGCTGGCCACTGCTCGGCGTCATTGTCGGGCCAATCACAGGAACAGGGATGAAGTGGCGCAAGGACCCTGACCTGCTGAGGGCATACGCAAAAGCTTCCTGGCTGTGGGTGCTCCTCAATGTGGTGCGGGCAGCGGTTCAGGTTCCGCTCATACAAGGCGAAGACTTATGGGCACTTGCAGCAATCCGCCCTATTTTCTATGTAATGGTGCTTGGCGTAATCCTTTGGTCATGGAGGATCATTAAGAACAGCCTCCCGGCTGATCACCCAGGTATTCGCAGCCCACGGATTTCTCAGCACTAACTACTGCTGACATTGCGGGCACCAGAAAAGATTTCTTCCACGCAAATCGCTCTCGGCAATTTCACTCGAGCACATAAAGCATTCCAACCCGGCACGTCGATACACGTACACCTCGCCACCGTGACGGTCTTCACGCGGGGAGCGCCCCATTGCTTTTGGCATGTGTTGGGGCAGAACGGTGTCGATTCGACCGCTCCTGACCCCAACTTTCATCAGCTCGACAAGGTCATCCCACAAAGCATCAAACTGCCGGCGAGTTAACGCCTTGCCCGGAGTTTGAGGATCAATGCGACTTCGAAAGAGAACCTCTGCCCGGTAGATATTTCCCACCCCAGCGAAAAGCGTTTGATTCATCAGCAGTACCCCGATTGGAGTTGCGCTTGCTAACACCTTGGTGCGGGAAATCCCTGGATCATCTTTACGAATCGGGTCCGGGCCAATTTTCGCCTTCATGATTTTCATTTCAGGTGGCGAAATCAGTGCACACGCATTTGGTCCACGCAGTTGAGCGCACGCATCAGGGGTTGAAATTTGCAGACGAATCAATCCGACGGGCTCGGGAACGTGATTAAGGAAAGCCCACTTGCCGTAAAGGCCAAGGTGGATATGAATGACATTTCCTTGTTCGAAGTTGACAAACAGACGTTTACCGAAGGCGTGCGCTTTAATGAAAGTGGTGTGGTTTATCACGGATGCGGATTGTGCGAATCGACCTTGAGGACTGCTGACCTGAACCACTTGCCCTCCAAAGAGTGTGTTCAATTCCCGCGCCTGGCGGTGAACAACATGGCCCTCCGGCACGGCTAATTGACCGACATTTAATGGGCCGCCATTTCCGTAGCAATGTCTGCAGCAAATGCATCAACATCAGAGGCTTGGGTATCCCACGCGCACATCCAACGCACTAATGTTGGGCTGTCCCAGGTATAAAACCGCCACTTACTTTGTAAGCGTTCGATCACCTCCGCTGGCATGCGAGCAAAAACAGCATTGGCATCGGTGGGCACTTCAATCGTAATTCCTGGTATTTGCTCCACTGCGAATTTAAGTTTTTGGGCCATCTCGTTTGCGTGGGTTGCGCTCTTGAGCCACAAGTCCTCGTTGAGCAGAGCGATCATTTGAGCCGAGGCAAAGCGCATCTTGCTGTTGAGTTGCATGTAGCTCTTGCGGAAGTACTCGACTCCGTGAACAACATCAGGGTTGAAAACGACAATCACCTCGCCCATGAGCATTCCGTTTTTGGTTCCCCCGAAAGAAAGGATGTCCACGCCAGCATTAATTGTGAAGTCTGCAACCGGAACACGCAGCGCTGCCGCAGCATTAGCAATCCGGGCACCATCCATGTGAACGCGAAGCCCAAGTTCGTGGGCGCATTCACTGATTGCGGTGACTTCCTCCACCGTGTAGACGGTTCCCATCTCGGTAGATTGCGCAATTGATACTGCCCCGGGTTGCGCATAGTGAACGAAACCAAAATCATGGGCAGCCGAGCGAATCAAGTCGGGTGTGAGCTTTCCATTAATGTCGGCAACCGTCCACAGTTTGATGCCAGCGACTTTTTCTGGAGCACCGCCCTCATCCATGTGAATGTGCGCCGTGCTGGTGCACACGACCGCTTCCCATTGATTCATGATCGAAGACAATGCCACGACATTCGCACCGGTTCCGTTAAATACGGGATAGATGCCGACTGGTCGGCCAAAGAGGGTAGCCATGCGTTCATCTAGCTCGGCGGTAATCGAGTCGTCACCGTATGCGACTTGGTGTCCAGAATTGACCCGAGTAAGCGCTCCAAGGATTTCCGGGTGAACGCCCGCATAGTTGTCGCTGGCAAAACCGCGCCAAGGCGGCGCACTGACATCTGCTTGTGAATCGCTCATACTGGTCAGTATCCCGTACTCGAATTACCAGTCTCATCGACTCCACAAGCTTGTGCCAATCTGCCTCGATTTCGGGCCACCCAGGAGTAGATAATCTGAGCCGCTGGAAGGACCAGTCGCGAATCCAAGATCACACCTAGTGGAGCGATTCGGCTTATGCGCAGAATCTGCGCCACTGCTGCGGCTCCGCCCCACACGTTTCCAGCAGCACTGACAAACACCACTTCGGACTCAGCGCGCTCCAGGGTCAGACCAATCGGGGCATTTGTGAAATCGAATTTCTGAAACGGGATAAAGTGGACGCGAGCGCGAAGCCGACCCGCAAGCCGGACCGAGGATTGGCAAATCCCGCAATCACCATCAAAAATGCAGACTGCGGACTCGCCTTCCCGCGATTGAGAACTCATGCACGCATGGAACCACATTTCTGGCAAGGCCACCAGATCTACGAATTAATCGGTTCCGTGCAAGGATTCCCATATGACACTCACCGACACATCAGGTTCCCACACCGAAAACATCACCCGCGCGGAGGCAAGTGAGCGCTCTGCTGTGATTTCGGCGACCTCCTACGAGGTCGTTCTGGATCTGACGTCCACGGGGCCTACATTTGCTACCACCACCACCGCATTATTCGCGTGCACGTCAATCGGCGCCCACACCTGGATTGACCTCATCGCCCCGACCGTTGAATCAGTAACTCTCAATGGAAAAGAACTCCCCGTCTCAGAGGTCGTTCAGGGCGCTCGAATCTTGCTTTCGGATTTACAAGAAATGAACACCGTGGTTGTCACGGCCCAAGGCAAGTACATGAACACCGGTGAGGGTCTACATCGATTTATTGACCCGGTAGACGACCAGACCTATCTTTACACCCAATTTGAGTCTGCGGATGCGCGTCGGATGTATGCCTGCTTTGAGCAGCCTGACCTTAAGGCGACATTCACTTTGACGGCCACAGCACCTGCACACTGGAAGGTGATTAGCAACTCCCCAATGGCACAGGTCACCGAGCACGACAATGACACCAAGACCTGGGAGTTCGAGCCAACCCCGATCATCTCTACTTACATCACCGCACTTGTCGCTGGCCCGTATTTCGAAGTTCGAGACGAGTACTCCGGACCATACGGCACCTATCCCTTGGGGATCTACTGCCGGCAATCACTCTCTCATTTCCTAGACTCTGATGAAATATTTGAAGTCACCAAGCAAGGTTTCGCTTTCTTTGAAGATCAATTCAAGGTGGGTTACCCATTTGCCAAATACGATCAGCTTTTCGTGCCCGAGTTCAATGCCGGCGCAATGGAAAACGCCGGATGCGTTACGTTCCTTGAAGACCTGATTTTCCGCAGCCGGGTCACGATTGCCGCCTATGAACAGCGGGCCAACACAATTTTGCATGAGTTGGCCCACATGTGGTTTGGCAACTTGGTCACCATGACGTGGTGGGATGACCTGTGGCTCAACGAGTCATTTGCCGAGTGGGCGGCCCATCACGCCAATGTGCACGCAACTCGCTACAACGATGCTTGGACAACATTTGCGAACCTGCGCAAAGCATGGGCTTATCGCCAGGATCAGTTGCCCTCAACCCATCCGATTGCAGCCGACATGGTTGATCTAGACGCGGTCCGCGTGAACTTTGATGGGATTACCTATGCAAAGGGAGCATCTGCCCTCCGGCAGTTGGTGGCCTGGGTGGGCGAACCTGAATTCATGGCTGGCATCGGCGTGTACTTCAACAAGCATGCCTGGGGAAACACCCAACTCAGCGACCTTCTCACCGAACTTGAGGCAACAAGTGGCCGCGATCTTTCTGGCTGGACCCGCGAATGGTTGCAAACCAGCGGAGTGAACCTGCTCAGGCCAATCATCACAGTTAACTCCGAGGGCAAATACGAGAAAGTAGTTATTGAGCAGGAACCGCCGATCTCACCAATCGGAGTTGCGCCGACCCTTCGCTCCCACCGCGTGGGACTCGGTCTCTATGACCTCACCGATGCGGGACTTATCCGGCGCGAGTTTATTGCCGTCGACGTCACTGGCGCTCACACTGAAATCGCTGAGTTGGTCGGTAAACAACAACCTGATCTTTTGCTGGTCAACGACGGTGATCTGACTTTTGCCAAGGTGCGCCTCGATGAAAAATCTTGGAAAACCGCGACCGCGCAGCTTGGAGCGATTTCGGATTCACTTGCTCGCGCGGTGATTTGGAGTGCCGCATGGGACATGACTCGCGATGCCGAAGTGAGCACCGGCGAGTTCTTGGATCTAGTTCTTGCCGGAATTGACCGTGAAACTGATGTGGGTGTCACCAGTGGTGTTTTGCGTCAGCTCTCCATGGCAATTGATCAATTTGCGGCGCCCGAGCACCGCGATGCATATCGTTTGCGTGTCGCCCAAGCCTGTGAAGGGTTCGCTGCTCAAGCCGATCCGGGCAGTGATCACCAGCTTGCATTCGCTCGCGTATTCGTGGGAAATGCGACAACTGATGCCCAACTTGAGACGGTTGCCGGCCTGCTCGATACAACTATCACGTGGAGCGGACTCAAAATTGACACTGATCTTCGCTGGAGTTTGCTCCACGCTCTGGTGAGCGCCGGGGTGCGGGGTGAAGTAGAAATTGATGCTGAACTTGAACTAGATAACACTGCGACCGGGAAACGCCAGGCAACCCGTGCGCTGGCGTCACGCCCCACCATGGGTGCCAAGGACGCGGCCTGGGATGCAGTTATGCACAACAACGGACTTCCCAACACGATTATTGAAGCGACGATTGGCGGGTTCCAAGACCCCGATCACCGCGATCTGATGGAGGCATTCGTTGATCGCTACTTCCAAGAACTACCCAGCGTGTGGGAGGAGCAAACAATGGAAATGGCTCAGGACATTACTGCCGGCATGTACCCGGTCTTTGCAGCTTCACCCGAGTTGGTCGCCAAAACCAATGTTTTTCTTGACGCACAGACCGTGCCTTCGATGCTTCGCCTTGTTACTGAGGGGCGCGACGGTGCAGAGCGGGCATTGCGTGCTCAAGCAAAGGACATGTGAACAAAGCCAAAGAGATGCAGGAGACTCGTTTAGAACGGTTCGTCGAGGTGGTGGACCTTGGGGGCGCGTGCATGCTCTGCCAGGACGATAAGTGCTTCACGCACCCCACCAACGATGTCACCGGCAGTTGCACAGGAGGCAAATGCCAACGTGGCAAAATCGCATGAGCGATCATCGAGGAAAATGTGGGCTTCTATACCGGTCACAATGTCAATTGTTCGAGCATCGGGGTCGACCGCAATCAACACGGCTGACTCCGCTGCGGCAAGTTCAGCATGGCGGGCGATTGCGCTGTCGCGGCCTTGGGCAAGTTCCCCGATATAGACCCCAAATGTGAGACCGGAAATTTCTCGAGCCAGCTTGACCGAGCGGGTCAACTCCCTGTGGGCAGTGTTACCAAGATGCACGTGATCCGCCTCCCACCAGAACGGATGCTTGGGCTGAAATCTCGGTGGGGAGAATCGAAGGATTTGGCGCAGCAGCATCACTTGAGATGAAAATCGACGAAGAACCGGATGCAGAATCAAATTCGTCAGTCACTTTGCCCCTACTGCTGCGGGTCCATGAAGGGGCGGCGACGGCGAGAACGACTAAGACTGTCAAGGCGATAGGGATTCCCAAAAACACCATTATTAACTGAAAGCCACTCACCTTCCCAGTCTAACGCGCGCGAGCGATGCGATCCCTTACGGTGGTGTCATGACTATCTCGCGCCTTGACTACCCCCAGCTACCCGATAGCGGGATCACCGATGATTACCACGGAGTCAACGTCCCCGATCCATACCGATACTTGGAAGATCCACAAGATGCTCGCACCCAAGAGTGGCTACGCGATCAGGCACTTCTCATGGATGCTGAGCGGGCAAGCTGGTCAGCACGGGGGCACTTCTCGGATCGAGTGGGCGAGTTACTCGGTTCGGGAGCAATTTCACCGCCATACATCCGCGGTGATCGAACCTTTTTTACTAAGCGCGAGCCGGGCCAGCAATTTGCCGTCCTCTATGTCCGTAACACAAATGATTCACACACCGATTCGGCAACCGCCCGGGTTCTGATCGATCCCATGGTCCTGGACCCAGAAGGCCACACGACTTTAGATAGCTGGCAGCCATCTAAAGAAGGCGACCTGCTCGCCTACCAAATTTCCCAAGGCGGAAATGAAGAGTCAGACGTGTATGTCCTGAACGTAGAAACGGGCAAGATCGTTGAAGGTCCGATCGATCGATGCCGATATTCACCAATTGCTTGGCTCAAGGGTGGTTCAGCTTTTTATTATGTTCGTCGCATCGCACCGGATCTTCTTCCTGAAAGTGAAAGCCACTTCCATCGCCGCGTTTATTTGCACACCCTTGGCGCGGACCCACGCACGGACGTACTTGTTTTTGGTGCTGGCATGAACCTGACTAACTACTACGGAGTTTCAGTCTCCCGTGACGGTCGCTGGCTCGAAGTTGCATCGAGTGAGGGAACCGAGCCGAGAAATGATTTATGGGTTGCCGATCTCACGGCAAGTGATCCTTCGAGTCCTTCCTTCGAACTCGTTCAAGGTGACGTAGATGCACAAACTTCACTCACTTTCGGTCGTGATGGTCGCGCCTACATTTTTACCGACAGGGATGCCCCCCGAGGGACGCTGCTAGTAACAACGCCGGGGTCGTGGGACCCGACCTCCTGGAAGACGCTTATCCCCGAGGCGCCAGATGCCGTTCTTGAATCGGTCACATTGCTTGACGGCGAAGGGCTAGATCAAGACCAGCTCCTAGTCGTGCACACAAATCACGGAGTGGCCCAGATGGCCGTGCACGCCGCAGCAGGTGGGGAATTTTTGTACCCCATCGAGTTACCCGGGGCCGGAACAATTGGTGGTCCTATCGAGCACATTGATGGTGGGCCCATTACTTGGATTGTGTACACCGATCACACCACTATTCCTACGATCTACGAGTTTGATGCGCGGTCGAGGAAACTTACCCTTTATGCGACTCCCCCAGGCAGCGTCCAGGCGCCATCGGTGCACTCGGAACTCATCACCTATCCATCACTTGACGGCACTACCGTTCGCATGTTTGTTATCTCACCAACAGGAAATTCAGATCAACCACGACCAACGATTCTTTATGGATACGGTGGATTTGGCATTCCGATGCAGCCCGGCTATAGCGCCGCCATCCTGGCCTGGGTTGAATCCGGCGGTGTGTGGGCGGTCGCGAACCTACGTGGTGGCGGTGAAGAAGGTGAGGAGTGGCATCGCGCTGGAATGTTGGCCAATAAGCAAAATGTCTTCGATGACTTCCACGCCGCAGCCGAGTACCTCATTACCAACGGCTGGACCACGAGTGAGCAGCTGGGGATCTACGGCGGATCAAATGGTGGGCTTCTTGTGGGAGCCGCCATGACCCAACGGCCGGACCTTTTCAATGCAGTGGTGTGCGTGGCCCCTCTACTCGACATGATCCGCTACGTCGAAAGTGAGTTGGGGCCGACTTGGACAGTTGAATATGGCGACCCGGCAGACCCACAGCAATTTGACTGGCTTCACGCCTACTCCCCCTATCACCGCGTAACGCCGGGAACCGATTACCCGGCCACCATGTTCGCGATTTTCGATAACGACACACGGACCGATCCCATGCATGGACGCAAAATGGCAGCGGCTGTTCAAGCCGGCACCAGTGGAGCCCGTCCAATTTTGGTGCGAACTGAGGAAAATGTGGGTCATGGTGCCCGGTCATTGAGCAAGTCGATCGAGGAAAGTGCCGATACGTTAGCGTTCATGTCGCACTGGACCGGACTAGACAACTAAGGGGAATTACATGGATTGGAATTCATTCGTGGATGCCGTCGACTCATTTCGTAGCGGACCATGGGTTGTCCCGCTTCGCATCGTGATGATCATCATTGTTGCCCTTGTCGCTACAAAAGTGTCCACAATGGCGATTCGCCGGGTAGTGGCTCAGGCCACAAGCAAGGCTGGCACGCTCAATGTTGCCGAACTACGAAACTCGACCGACTCAGAAGACGTCTCAGACCAGCTTTTGGAAAACCGGGTTTCTCAACGAGCGAACGCCCTTGGCACATTAGGTCACAGCATCGCTGTTATCGGTATCTGGGCGATCTCCATCATGATGATTATGGCTGAACTGGGAATCAACATAGGACCGCTTTTGGCCAGCGCAGGCATACTTGGCGTGGTCATTGGTTTTGGTGCCCAAACTTTGGTTGCAGATTACTTGGCCGGAATCTCAATGACACTCGAGGATCAATTGGGTGTGGGAGACGTTGTTGACTGCGGGATTGTTCTGGGAACCGTTGACGAAGTTGCATTGCGCTACACCCGAATTCGAGACTTTTATGGCGTTCTCTGGTACGTGCGCAATGGAACTATCTCCTTCGTCGCTAACCAAAGTCAAGGCTGGACCTACGCAATCGTTGACATTGCCTTGAAATACAACGCCGATTTAGCCAATGTGCGGCAGGTGATTAACGAAGAAGGCCAACACATTGCACTCGATTCCAGTTACGACACTGTTTTTATGGACCCACCCGAGTATGCGGGCCTCCAGGACGTGCGCGGTGACGCTGTTGTAGTCCGCGTAATGGCCAAGGTGGTGCCAGATCAACAATTCGTCGGTGCTCGCCTATTGCGCGAACGGATCAAAAGCGCTCTCGACAATGCGGGGCTGCACATCCCACTCACCCAAATGCAGATAGTCGATGAACGAAGGGCGCAGTGACGAATTCAGAATTGACCCCCTATGAGCGTTTCGGCGGACATGAATTTTTCACTGACCTAGTCCATAATTTTTATCAGCGTGTCCCTAAAGACCCAGTCCTTAGTGCCATGTATCCGAGTGATGACTTCGAAGGTGCGGAGTGGCGTTTACGCTCATTTCTTGAACAGTATTGGGGCGGCCCAGGAACTTACAGTGAACAGCGCGGTCATCCTCGGCTTCGACTGCGCCACGTGGGATTCCACATTGACGGTGATGCCCGCGACCGCTGGTTGGCTCTGATGGCAGCTGCGATTGCTGACCAAGGGATGGATGCCCAGCTTGAATCAGAGCTATGGCAATATCTGGAGGCTGCCGCATTTGGTATGCAAAATGTCCCAGACGAAACACCAGAAAACGATGTATCAATGCCTATCACGGAGGCTTAGTCGTGCCAAGCGGAAAGAATGAATGGTGGCGTGACGCTGTCATTTACCAGGTATATCCACGTTCATTTTCTGACAGTAACGCGGACGGAATCGGCGACATACCGGGGATCCTCAGCCGGGTGGACTACCTTGCCAATCTAGGGGTTGACGCTATTTGGATTTCTCCTTTTTACGATTCACCGCTACTTGATGGTGGCTACGATGTCTCCGATTTCCGGCTCGTTGATCCCCGGTTAGGCGTCGTCGCAGATGTCGAAGACCTGATTCGCGCTGCACATGCCAAGGGTGTGAAACTCTTCATGGACATAGTCCCCAACCACACCAGCAGCGCCCATGCCTGGTTTCACGAGGTGCTGAACTCCGAGCCCGGATCACCCGCATGGGACCGCTATGTAATTAAAGAAGGAAAAGGCGCAGGTCATGAATTCCCGCCAACCAACTGGCAGAGCGTTTTTCACGGTGATGCGTGGTCCCCGCTCGTTTTAGCCAATGGCGTGAAAACGAAGTACTGGTATCTTCATATTTTTGATTCGTCTCAACCTGATCTAAATTGGGAAAACTCCGAAGTCCGTGCTGAGTTCGAAGATATTTTGAAATTCTGGTTTGATTTAGGGATTGATGGTTTCCGGATTGATGTCGCCCACGGCCTGATCAAAGACCAAACTTTCCCCGACATTGATTACGGCGCGGCCCGCGAAAAGGGACTACTAGGCGCCCCAATCTTGAGTCCATTTTGGGATCAAGATGGCGTACACGAGGTGTATCGAAGTTGGCGCAAGATTGCAGATAGTTACCAGCCACCAAAGGTTTTTTGCGGTGAAACCTCTGCTCCATCACCTGAGCGTCTTGCTCTTTACCAACGTCCCGACGAACTACACACGTCGTTCAACTTCCATTATTTGCGAGCGGGATTTGACGCGATCAGGCTCAAAGATTCAGTGGATTCCACCCTGCTCAACCACAGAAAAGTTGGTGCACCAGCCACGTGGGTTTTGTCCAATCACGACATTGTGCGCCATGCCACCCGCTTGGCACCTGGTCAGAGCGACCAGCCCACAGTTATGCCAACCCCGGACAACGCTGATCGCGGTGTGGCACGCGCTCGGGCTGCGACTCTTTTCACACTCGGACTCCCCGGTTCCACCTACCTGTACCAAGGCGAAGAACTTGGATTGCCCGAAGTCCTTGATCTCCCCGGAGAGGCCCGCCAGGACCCCGTGTGGTTCCGCACAGGAGGAAAAGAGATTGGCCGCGATGGATGTCGGGTGCCCCTCCCCTGGTCAGGTGACCTTCCTTCTTACGGATTCGGTTCCGGGGAAAATTCGTGGCTCCCCCAACCGCATTCTTGGGAACACTTGAGCGTTCAGGCACAGGAGTCCGGTGACACAACATTGAATTTCTACCGCGCCGCACTCGCAAAAAGACGCGAAGAGCTGGCAACCGGTGACGGCGAACTCCAATGGCGCATGGGTGAATTCACAACTCCCAATGATTCAATCTTGGCGTATCGCCGGCCCCACCCAGTGAGCCCATTGACCTGCCTTATGAATACAACCGGTGAAATGTGGAGCGCCCCACATTCATTTGGAACCCAAGTTGTGGTGGCATCAGGTCCCGAAGTTGCAATTGTCGACTCAGGCGACGGGGAGCACTTGGTACTCGGTCCTGAAACTAGCGTGTGGGTGCGCGGCTAATTCACTAAATGCATCCGGCTACGGGGCGAAGGCACGGTTGAGTCCGCAAAAACTTGACCCCGTGGGGTGCTCAGTCTCTTCCACGGACCGCACGTTGCAGCCGAAATTTTTACGGGTTCATCCCAGATAAGCATTAGCCGTTGAGCTGCATAAAGAATCTTTACCGGCAACCCTCCCCAAGCCGGGCGATTCCAGATTTCCTCCGCTAGATCGGCTTTGCCTCGTTCCCCGAGACCGACACTACGACGATCAAATTCGTCAATGGCCTCATTTACCACCGGAATAATGTCACTCGCCATCGCATGCATCGGGATTTGCC
Source organism: uncultured Actinomycetes bacterium (assembly GCA_905181745.1). Classification (GTDB taxonomy): domain Bacteria; phylum Actinomycetota; class Actinomycetes; order S36-B12; family S36-B12; genus UBA4592. The sequence goes on from CAJIYV010000118.1 coordinate 13,564, forward strand.
AACCCTGCGACGGCGGTAATTCTGATAAAGATGCGGTTTCAGCACCAACCAGCTGGTCAAGAGAGTCAAGTTCAATTACCCCCTGTGAGTTGGAAAGCAATGCAACAACATCACGTCCAGAGACGATCACATCACATGGCTGCCCAGGGCTCATCTTGGCAGGCATCGCGATGAATGCGCGCAAATTGAGAGGTATTGCCGAATAGAAAGCTACCGCATTCGGTGAAGTGACCACCCGAACCGCAATATTAGGATTCCATTCGACTTGTTTTTCTAGAATAGAAATAATCGAGCGTAGTTCCGTTGGTCCGAGCGTTACTTGCACGAATTACTCCACTTCAAGAATGCTCTGCAAAGCACTTCGTAATTTGTCGGGAATGGAAACTGCCTTGTCATTATCAAAGCACACCATCACGCTTTCCGCTTCTGCGGCAAGCTCACCAAGTTCATTGAAGATTCGATACTTCATTCGATAGGAAGTTTTACCCACTGAACTAATCGTGACCTTAATGGTCAATGGGTCGGTCGAATAAAGAATCGGTCGACGAAATTCAATTGACTGATGGGCCATCACTTGGCTAAATTTTAGAGTATCGGCGTAGTCAATTTGCATTAAGGCACGCAGCCGAGCTTCCTGCAAGTAATCGAGATAGACGACATTGTTTACATGTCCCAGTGGGTCAAGGTCGCTAAAGCGCCGGTAAACTTGTGTAACGAAAACGCTCATTGGTGTTACTAGTCGCGCGTAAGTTTGCGGTAGGTAGCGCGGGTCGGTCGGGTAGCCTCTTCACCTAAGCGTTCTACCTTGTTTTTCTCGTACCCTTCGAAGTTCCCTTCGTACCAGAACCACTGCGAGTCACCCTCGTAGGCCAAGATGTGGGTCGCAATTCGGTCGAGGAACCAGCGGTCATGGGAAGTTATCACTGCGCAGCCTGGGAATTCAAGTAGAGCTTTCTCCAGCGATCCCAATGTTTCCACATCAAGGTCGTTTGTCGGCTCGTCAAGGAGAATCAAGTTTCCCCCCATTTTGAGGGTGAGCGCCAAGTTGAGGCGGTTTCGCTCACCACCGGAAAGCACTTTTGCTTGTTTCTGTTGATCTGGCCCCTTGAATCCGAATACTGACACGTACGCGCGTGAAGGCATTTCCACATTACCCACCTTGATCCAATCTAGGCCGTCGGAAACCACTTCCCACACATTTTTAGTTGGATCAAGACCCGAACGGCTCTGGTCAACATAAGACAACTTCACAGTTTCACCCACTTTGAGGTCACCTGAAGTGGGTAAAGCATCTTTGTTGGCAGTATCACCTTCGGCTGCAGCAACAATCATGTTGAAAAGGGTTGTTTTACCCACACCGTTGGGGCCGATCACACCAACGATGCCATTGCGCGGCAGCGTGAACGAAAGATTGTCAATCAGCATGCGGTCATCAAAGCCCTTGGTCAAGGCCTTCGATTCAACAACAACTGCTCCAAGCCGTGGGCCGGGCGGAATCTGAATTTCTTCCATGTCGAACTTGCGGGTCTTCTCAGCCTCAACTGCCATTTCTTCATAGCGATCCAAGCGTGCGCGAGATTTGGTCTGGCGTGCCTTTGCATTGGAGCGAACCCACTCGAGTTCATCGGTGAGCCGTTTCTGCAGTTTGACATCTTTTTGACCTTCAACCTTGAGCCGAGCGGCCTTTGTTTCCAGGTAAGTGGAGTAATTGCCTTCATATGGATAGGCACGTCCGCGGTCCAGTTCCAAAATCCACTGGGCAACATTGTCCAGGAAGTACCTATCGTGGGTGATGGCGATAACGGTCCCCGGATATTTTTCAAGGTGTTGTTCAAGCCACTGAACGCTCTCAGCATCAAGGTGGTTGGTGGGCTCATCCAGCAAAAGCAGATCGGGTTGCTGCAAAAGCAACTTACATAGGGCGACCCGTCTCTTTTCACCACCGGATAACAATGGGATCTCCGAATCCGAAGGAGGACAACGCAGCGCATCCATCGCCTGCTCGAGCTGATTGTCGAGATCCCATGCGTTACGGCGGTCGATTTCTTCTTGCAACTTGCCCATCTCAGAGAGGAGCGAGTCGTAATCGGCATCAGGCTCGGCAAGTTCTACCGAAATCTGATTGAAGCGGTCAACCATGTCTTTAGTTTCGGCGACGCCCTCTTGAACGTTCTCCAGGACTGATTTGCTTTCATTGAGATTCGGTTCCTGCATGAGGATTCCGACGGTAAATCCGTCATGGAGTTTCGCTTCTCCATTAGATACGTCATCGATTCCCGCCATGATCTTCAAAAGGCTCGATTTACCAGCGCCATTGGGGCCAACCACACCAATTTTTGCACCGGGAAGGAAGGACAAGGTCACGTTATCCAGGACGACCTTGTCGCCATGGGCTTTACGAGCTTTCTGCAATGTATAAATGAATTCAGCCATGGCATCGGAGCCTAGTGCGACCCCGATGCCCGGGCTGCATCACCCAACGCCAGAAATCTCACCCGTTTCGAGGTCGATGCCTACAGCGACTTCACCATCGGCTCCGATTTGATCGAGATAGTCCACAGTGTCTTGTCCAAGCGCGTCCGCCAGCATGCGGCGCTCGCTTTCGACTACGGAGTCCTTACGCACCTTGGTAAAGACCGAAGTGCCGCGAGCAAGATCAGGGCCAACCGCAATTGCCTCTATGTCCACGTAACGCATCATGTAAGCGTGGTCACCACACACTTTTTCGTGCTCCCGACTTCGCATCCGTCCCGTCACAACCACCGGCATTCCCTTAATTAAACTGGACGCAACATTGTGCGCCATTTGCCGCCAGCAACTTACCGTGAAGTAATGAGTATCTCCATCTATCCACCGCTCGTTATTGCGATCGAACCGCCGAGTAGTGCTCGCGACTCGAAAAGAAGCCACTGCTTCACCCGAGGGAGTGAAGCGCAGGTCAACGTCGTTGACCACGTTTCCAACCACTGACAGTGTTATGTCATTCATTTCTTTCCTCAACTTTCCTTAGGCACTGTCTTCAGTGCAACTACTGGAAAGAATCGAGCAATAGTGACCTCGAGAACACCCCTGTATCAATGGTTGTGGAGGAGTGACACACACTTCCTGACCTGTGGAAACCAAGGACAAGCCGGTTACGACTGCGCCTGTGGGTCTTGCAATACTAAGCCCGCTTGTTAATACGAGCGCCCGTAGCTCAACGGATAGAGCAACCGGTTTCTACCCGGTAGGTTGGGGGTTCGAGTCCCTCCGGGCGCACTTCTCCCTCACGGAAACGTGTCTCGTTTCAAGGAATTAAACGTTGACTGCACTATCCCTGCACTAGCCGCTTTTTCTCCAGCGCAATGAATGTCACGATTTCACTTACCGCGCCTGACGCCGCGAATACGGCCATACCGACGCCACGTTTAGCCGATACCTTGCCTGATACTGCTGCAGCACCAAAAGCCACAACGTCTGTCGAGTCGCTGATCGCTTGCGCCAAAATCCAACCTGACGGGTCTTCTTGACGATGCCACGCTCGGATAGCTCCAATCCCGATTCCCACCTCACGTGCACCAGCAATCCGGGTCAGCCACCGCGACGCTGTTGCCGATTGCGGATCAATACCTAAGCCTCGCGCTAGCCCACCTGGAGCAAAAATCAATCCGGCCCCGATCAAAATGCGGCCTGCTCCCAAAATTGGGAACAAATTTGGGGGAACTTCTCCGGGCAGTAGAGGCATGTTGCTCCTTAGTCAATTTCGCACGACACACTTTGTTTTACATACTCCCCATATACCTAAACATATACGACCCATTCTCGCCAATAATCACTCCGCAAGCATCAGCAATCTCTTCACGGGTCGTGTAATGAGTGACAACGCCAGACAACTCACTCGTGTTTATAGCTACAGGAAAACCTCGGTCCACACAAGTCCTCACGATCTAGGAGCTGACGATACACAGGAAGCCCACCCTCGAATAGTTGCTGATGGCAGGTATCGATCCGTCCCTGTCCTAGTGAGCACGGCCACTAGCAACAGGGCAGCGTTGACATTTCTGCCATTGTCCACTTGCTACCAAAGCCCTCACTTTGACCGGCTGGGGCTTTATCATGGTGGCTTGCCTTCCTGATGCGGGTGGCTGTTTGGCATTAGTATTGAGGGATGCGGAAGTGGGTCGTTGCCATCGGGTATGAGTTGCGTTGGTGGCTGTTGCGGCCGTTCCGGAAGCCGTATTGAACGCGCAGAGGCGGTTTTTTTAGTCTGTGCCTGTTGATTTAGACCCATCCAGTGCTTCAGGGAACGCGAGGAAAGCCCGCGATTGGGGGATACCGGCCATCAGTATCGAGGAGTTTCTTTTTCAAACTGCGAACTCTTAAAAGGCGGCACAGGGAAAACTCGCCACGCGATCGGTTTTATCCTTTGTCCTTTGTCGAACCTCGCACTTATGGCCGTTGAT
>CAJIYV010000119.1 GCA_905181745.1 uncultured Actinomycetes bacterium
AACCTCGCCGAGGCGCTCACCTCAACGGGATCAAACGGTAACGCGTCAAAAAAGGTCAACCGCAATGGCGCGTTCAGGGTAAGTCGAATCAGGACATTAAATACAGTGATGATTTTCTAGCTGTGGATAACTCTGTTCAGAACAAGAATCGGTCCCAGGCGGCTTTGACGAACTCGGGGTGTTCGGCTTGGGCCATGTGACCAGTGTCAGGCAATACAACGACGTGGGCATTGGGAAATTTTTTTGTTAACCTGTGCGCCATTTTGGCATTAACCAGTACGTCATCTCGGCCATAAATTCCCAGGGTCGGAGCACTCACACGTTCGGCCAATTTCCACGGGCGACGTGCCCCCCTGAGGTCGGTATTTGTCTTAAACAGGCCGCGAAGGGAGCCAAGAAATGCTTCCGTGTTGTAAGTGAAGTGATCGCGTTCCTCGGCTTCCTGAACAGCCTCAGCCATTCGGATGTGAGAAAACTGATCGGGGTGTGCGGTACAGCCATCAATAGTTGCTTGCACCCGGTCCTGCGCAGAACTCTGAAAATACTTTGGGATCAATTTTTCACCAATACCCGGAATCGCAATTGCTGGTAAATGAACATTTCCCTTGGTTGCATAAAGGCTCGGCAATGCGGGCGAGATCAAAGTGAGCGAACGCACCAGTTCAGGTTTACGTGCGGCAAGTTGCAATGCAATGGCCCCACCGAGTGAATTACCAAAAAGATCGACTGGGCCGAGACCCTTGGCCAAGATGAATTCGGCAACAGCTCGGGCATGACCCGACGGGGTGTAATCACCGTCTCGCGGAGGCGGCGACATGCCGAATCCTGGAAGATCAACCGCGTAGCCCGTCAATTGGGTATCGAGAGTCAACATCAGGTCGGTCCAGTTGAGAGAGGACCCACCCAAACCGTGCAGAAAAACACCCGCTCGGTCCGGTGACTTTGCCTCTACCGCGGTTGTTCGATAGGAAATAGTTCGCTTTGGGAGAAATTCAATACTTCGGTCGTAAGCCTGCGCGGCTTCAACTCGTGGGGTGATGGGGGAAAGCACTGTGGCAGCGTACGGGATAAATGTGCGTCACGGCAAAGTACACTATGCCAATGGCTTTAACGGCATCCATCGACGAATCAAGTTCGCGCTCGGCACGTCTGCCCAAAGCAGAACGCCGAGAACAACTTATGGCCGTGGCGCGGTCAGTCTTTGCTGAACAGGGATACCACACCACCAGCATGGAAATAATCGCCGAGACCGCCGGAGTCTCCAAGCCACTGCTGTACCAGCATTTCCCCAGCAAACTTGATTTGTACTTGGCGCTACTCGACGCTGGTATTGACGAATTACTCGACAAGTCAGATGTTTCCCTGCGCGACATCACCGATAATAAATTGCGCGTAATCGCTACCGTTCAAACGTACTTTGAGTTTGTAGACGACCCCCAAGACGCCTATCGTCTCGTTTTCGAATCTGACCTCACCAACGAACCTGAAGTGCGGGCCCGCCTCGAGCGCCTCGAGCGAGAAGTAATCAAGCGGATTGCTGCAGTCATCAAACAGGACACCGGCTTAAGTGAAACTCAAGCAACCCTGCTGGGGGCCGGGCTACACGGTATGGCCCAAGTTGCGGCCACCAATTGGTTGCGGGATCCTTCGCTTCCCAGAAGTGACGCAGCCGAACTCGTGTCACTTCTCTCATGGCGCGGAATCAGCGGATTCCCGCTCTCGCACCCACCGACCAGCCCACCCTTAGCGCAGTAACACAACCACATAGCAATCGGAAGGAAGAATTATGGACATCACAATTGGAGTGCAACACATTGCACGAGATATCTCACTTGAAACTGAGGAGAGCGCCGAGGCGATTTCTCAGAAAGTCACGGAAGCGATTGCCGCGGACGGAATGCTCAACTTGACCGACACTAAGGGTCGGATTGTTCTGGTGCCGGCTAGCAAAATTGCCTACGTTGATCTAGGACCTGCGACCGGCCGTCGCGTTGGGTTTGGTAAATAGCTTCTAGGCTGCTAAACCGAGATCGGCCATGCGCCGAGAGTGGTTATCCGTTAATCGCGCCAACATGCGACCGATTTCCGCGAGATCAGCTCCTGGCCGATCAACTCCTCCAATTATTAGTACTGCCAACGCATCCCGTTCAGCGGCCACTCTTTGGGCTTGAGATAACGCCTCACCCACAAGTCGTCGCCCCCAGAGCGCCAAACGCCCGGCAACTTTTGGGTCTTCCTCTATTGCTGTGCGAATCCGTTCCACGACGTAGGCCGCCTGTGAAAGGTCATCACACACTTCATGCACCAGTTCGCGAGTTTTGGGATCAACATAAGAAGAAATCTCGCGGTAAAAATCCAAACCGATTCCATCACCCACAAAAGCCTTCATTAATCCTTCGAGCCAGTCCGTTGGCTTGGTCTTCATATGAAAGTCTTCCAGTGTCTGCCGAAATGGCTCCATCGCGATTTCAGGGTCGGCACCGAGTTCAACAAGTCGATTACGCAGCGCGATGAAGTGCCTAAATTCCGCTGTGGCCAATTCGCCTATCGAGGCCTTGTCGGCGAACGTTGGCGCCAGCACCGAATCAGCAGCCATCCGCTCAAAAGCGGTCAGTTCACTCACGGCCAGCACTGCGAGGAGGTCAATGACCGCCGCCCGGTATTGGGGATCATCGTCCAACTCCTGATCAATCGAATCCTGAGTCATAGGGCCGAATCAACTCCGCTCATATCGGGGGATCGCACTTGGCTAGGGCTAGCCGAGCCCCATAAGGGTATCGGGGTACCATGAAATCAATGAGCCATTCGCTCAGGATCCCCGAAGCGGGCTGATCCCCGCCTCATTAACACTGGAGTTCCCCTGTCAACCACGACCGAAAACCCGCCTGAAAACCAGGCAGAAAATACGCTAGCACCGGCTAAATCATTTGCCGAACTCGGAGCGCACCCCAAAATTGTTTCCGCGCTTTCAGCTAAGGGCATTGATTTTGCCTTCCCCATCCAAGAAATGTGCATGTCCATGGCCCTTGATGGACGCGACATTATTGGCCAAGCCAAAACCGGAACTGGTAAAACATTAGGTTTCGGAGTGCCCTTGCTTCAGCGCATGGAGATCCCTGGTGGATCAACACCACAGGCACTCGTTGTCTGTCCTACCCGCGAACTCGCATCCCAAGTTGCATCCGATCTCGAAATTGCCGGCAAGGACCTCCACATTCGCGTCCTGGCCGTGTACGGCGGTCGCGCAATTGAGCCCCAGATCGATGCCCTCAAATCCGGAATCGATGTTGTAGTGGGAACCCCCGGGCGAATACTTGACCTTGCCGGTCGTCGCGATCTCAATTTGAGCAGCGTACGGGTACTCGTTATGGACGAAGCCGACGAAATGCTCGACATGGGCTTCCTCCCGGACGTTGAACGAATTGTCGCAATGCTCCCCACCAGCCGACAAACCATGTTGTTCTCGGCCACAATGCCGGGTCAAATTGTCAACCTGGCTCGCCGCTACATGTCACAACCCACGCATATTCGCGCAAGTGATCCCAGTGATGAAAGTGCATTGGTTGACTCAATTGAGCAGCATGTATGGCGCGCCCATCCAATGGACAAGTTCGAACTGGTTGCCCGAATCATGCAAGCAGATGGTCGTGGGCTCGCCATGATCTTTACTCGGACAAAGAGAAAAGCACAAAAGATTTACGATGATCTCACCGAGCGCGGCTTCGCCGTGGGAACTGTCCACGGCGATTTAGGCCAAGGCGCGCGTGAACAAGCCCTGCGTGCATTCCGCGGGGGCAAGATTGACATCCTTGTGGCAACCGATGTGGCGGCTCGAGGCATTGACGTTGATGGTGTGACCCACGTAATCAACTTTGAGTGCCCAGAAGATGAAAAGGCCTACTTGCACCGAGTTGGGCGTACAGGTCGAGCGGGTAACTCTGGGGTTGCAGTGACGCTCGTTGACTGGGAAGACGTTGCCCGCTGGCAAATGATTGATCGTGCACTCAAATTGCCGTTCAAGGATCCACTTGAGACCTATTCAACGAGTGAGCATGTGTACACCGGTCTTGGTATCCCAGCTGATGCAACCGGTCGCCTAGCAAAGAGTGACCGGACCCGCGCTGGTCTTGGCGCTGAGAACATTGAGGATATTGGCGGGAAGCAACCACAGCAAAAACCGCCCGCTCGCAAATCATCTGGAGGCAGGCCCCCGGCACGCAAGCATGCCACAGCTAAGGCGCCGACGGGCACCTCTGATGGCATTACCCCGAAGAACAAGCCAACAGGCAAAACCCGCGAACGTCGCCGGACCCGCAGCGGTGACGGAGCCTAAGTACTCACGTGAGCTTGCGCGCACTCGCGAGTGTGCGCGCTTGGCGCGGGATTTCCTTGAAGTACACGTGCCGGCTTCACCTGCAAGAGAGTCCTTAGAACTCGTTGCATCTGAATTGGTCACGAATGCCTTTACACACGGAATCGGTGAAATCCACATCACACTTGAATCTGGGCCGCAATCGAAGTGGACTCTGCGCGTGAGTAGCGATTTCGACGCATCAGCCGATCCACCAGATCTGGGTGGTCAGAAAGTTCGTCACGATCTTGCCAAAAACGGGCGGGGTCTACAGGTTGTTGGTGCAGTGAGCTCAGAATGGGGATGGAATATGTCAGGCCCAACCCTGATCGTGCGGGCAACCATTTCACATTAACTAGAAAGTCGTGTAACTCACCCAGATAAGCAGCGCCGAGAACAACCCCACAGCGAAGGTGAACCAGCCAAGCCTCGCCACCTTCATGCTCGGTAACTCCTCAAGAAAAACTCCCATCAGAACCGCGCCTCCAAGGAATCCCATGGGAATAGCAACCCAGAGTTCGTTCGGTGGTGGTGCGATAAATGACAGCAGGAGCCCTAGCGCGAGGGCGGCCGAAAGCACCCACCTATCTTCCCTACGGAAAAGTTTCGGGTGGGCTCGCACCATGCCCCGATCGATCAGAATGAAATGCAAGCTCATCACCAGGGCGAAAAGAATCGCAAAATCGGCACCTATTTCAATTCGATCGAAATTCGTGTACGCGAAGATAAGGCTAAGGAGTGCATTCATGCCCAGATGGATCCGGTAGAGCTGCTGTGATCCATTCGGCTTTGACTCGGCTTTAGCATCGAGAAAATAGAAGGTTACCAAGCCGATCAAGGCCACGAAGAACAGCGATGATTGCACAAACAAATCTGGGAGCGCTTCGGCCAGACCTGCCTGGTGGAATGCCTTCTCGCCCTCGGCTAATTCCGGCAGCAAATGCACGAATACGTAGGCGATTGCAACGCCGCCAGCGAATGAGGCGATGGCGTTTTGGCGACTTGATGTTCGATTAAGTAGTTTGCTGTTAAGAACGCGGGGGGCAAAAATGTGCGCCATCGAAACAAACGCTGTTAGCGCTATTGCTAAAACCCACGTTGCATTCACCGAGCCAGCCTAGTTGCATTAGCTCTTGAGCTTGTATTCCTCCAGCAGCCGGCGCGAAATGATCATCTTTTGAATATCTGCGGTGCCTTCACCAATCATGAGCATGGGAGCTTCACGGTAAAGTCGCTCAATTTCGTATTCCTTTGAGTAACCGTAACCACCGTGAATCCGGAATGAATCTTCAACAACTTCCTTGCAGTACTCGCTGGCTAAAAACTTGGCCATGCCGGACTCAAGGTCGTTGCGAGCGCCACTGTCTTTAAGGCGTGCTGCCATAACCATCATTTGGTGGGCTGCTTCCACTTTTGTTGCCATATCAGCCAGTCGGAAAGCAACTGCCTGGTGCTCAATAATTGCTTTGCCAAAAGTGACCCGTAGTTGCGCGTATTCGATCCCGAGTTCAAATGCACGAATGGCGACCCCGCAGGCGCGGGCCGCCACATTAACGCGCCCCACTTCAACCCCGTCCATCATTTGATAGAAACCCTTACCCGCTTCGCCACCCAAAAGGTCCTCAGCGGAGAGCTGGAGATCATCCATGATCAACTCTGTAGTGTCAACGCCCTTATAACCCATTTTTTCGATCTTGCCGGGAATGTTAAGCCCTGGCCGTACTTCACCGAATCCCTCCGGCTTTTCAACGAGAAAAGTTGACATGCGCTTGTACACACTTGACTCAGCAGGCGCCGCATCATCTGTCCGCACCAATACCGCCACCAGAGTTGAGGAACCGCCATTAGTCACCCACATTTTCTGGCCGGTAATGGCATAGCCGTCAACGTTTTTCACACCTTTGGAGGTGATCGCTGCAACATCGGAGCCACAATTGGGCTCGCTCATGCTAAATGCGCCGCGCACTTCACCAGTTGCCATTCGGGGCAAGTATTTCTCTTTTTGTTCTTGTGTTCCGTGGTGCATGATCATGTAGGCAACAATGAAGTGAGTATTAATGACTCCACTGACGCTCATCCAACCGCGGGCAATTTCTTCCACCACGAGAACATAGGTAAGTAAAGACTCACCCAAGCCGCCATACTCTTCAGGAATCATGAGTCCAAATACCCCGAGTTCTTTTAATCCATCAACGATTGCCTGCGGGTATTCATCATTATGCTCGAGTTCGTTGGCAACCGGAAGAATCTCATTGTTTACAAAATCGCGAACCGCACTCAGGATTTCAGTCTGAATGTCGGTCATTCCTTCGGTATAAGCCAAGCGTGTCATGTTTTCCCCTATTCAGATTATTTTGCTTACTCAGGCACTACGAATTGTTGGGTGCGGGTCAGTCCGGCTGCCCTGCCTTTGGCTGCCATAACCAAAGCCATTTTGCGTGAAGCTTCGTCGATCATCTCGTCTCCCAACATCGCCGCGCCTTTTGCGCCACCACTTGCCGAGGTGAAGTAGCCATATGCGTCCAGGATCATTTCTGCGTGATCGTAATCTTCTTGGTCCGGTGAATAGATTTCGTTTGCAGCCTCAACCTGACCGGGGTGAAGTGCCCACTTGCCGTCAAATCCGAGTGCCGCTGAGCGCCCCGCAACCCGACGGAACCCCTCCACGTCTTTTATCTGCAGGTAGGGGCCATCAATTGCCTGTTTGTTGTAGGCACGCGCCGCCATGAGGATGCGCATCAAGATGTAATGGTAAGCGTCCCCAGTGTCGTATCCGGGGGGCTGCTCGCCTACCACGAGCGACTTCATATTAATGCTCGCCATAAAGTCGGCCGGTCCAAAGATGATCGTTTCTACTCGTGGACTCGCTTGAGCAATTGCATCAACGTTGATTAGCCCGAGTGCATTTTCAATTTGAGCTTCGATACCAATACGGCCCACCTCGAGGCCATTTGATTTCTCCAATTGGGTGAGGAGCAGATCCAGAGCAATTATTTGGTCCGCGGTCTGCGCCTTGGGCAACATTATTGCATCAAGATTCGCACCGGCTCCTTCAACAATTTCAATGACGTCGGAATATGTCCATTGGGTGGTCCAGTCGTTAACACGAACCGTCCGGATTTTGCCCTCGTATCCACCTTCGTTGAGGGCAGCGACAATGTTCTTGCGGGCCTGCGGTTTGGCAAGTGGAGCGACCGCATCTTCAATATCCATGAACACTTGGTCCACTGGCAGGGTGCGCGCTTTATCTAGCATTTTCACGCTACTACCCGGGACAGCAAGGTTTGAGCGGCGGGGACGCAGTTCTCGCGCAGTGATAGGCATATGGATATGTTAGCGAGGCATCTTTCCTCTCGCCTGCGGAAAGCCCCATCGATTAGGTCACGCCTATGCTGTGTTGGGTGTCCAGCGCTGAACTCGGCCGATCCGCCCTTCGGCGGGCCCGCGGGGTCACCATCTATCTCTTCTTTTTCAACGGGATTGCCCTGAGCACTTTGACCCCGCGCTTGGCCGATCTGCAGGGCCAGCTGAATATGTCAGATCTGGTCCTTGGTCTCGTCCTCAGCGCGGGAGCAGCCGGTGGTCTGTTTTTTGGCCCATTTGCAGCCATAGGCATGCGTCGATTTGGCAGTGGCCAGTTTTCCATGATCGCACTGGTATTCCTACTACCGCTATTGCCCCTTATGGGCTTGGCCCCGAGCGTTTTCATTCTCGGCCTGGTTATTTTCGCAATCGGGGCCGTTGACTCGGTACTTGATGCGGCCCAAAATGCCCACGGCCTCAACGTTCAAAAGCTGTATCGACGCTCGATCATTAATAATATGCATGCTTTTTGGGCTTTGGGGACGGTCGTAGGTGCGTTGATCGGGGCAATCACTCTTGCCCTGAACATCTCACTCACCTGGACACTGTCTTTTGTTGCGGCCTTGGGGCTACTCGGCGCACTGGCCACTTTCCGCTGGGTACTTCCCAAGAACTGGAACAGTGCTCGCGGCGACCTGGATCTGGCCCGCGAAATTCAGGCCGAACACCCGCGCTCAATTGATCCTGGTGCAGTTGCCCCGGCGACACCAGTTACTCGGTTTCGCATCAGTGCCGTCCCTCTTGCGCTCACCGCGATTGGGTTGCTGACCGTTCTCGCCATCATCGTTGAAGAAGTCCCACAACGTTGGTCATCGATTTACTTCACCGACCTTGGAGTTGATCCGAGTCGGGTTGGT
>CAJIYV010000120.1 GCA_905181745.1 uncultured Actinomycetes bacterium
CGAAAATCTGAGCCCCACGGTAGGAAGCCACCGTTGACACTCCCATTTTGGACATCACCTTGAGTAGCCCTTTGCCCAAAGACTTGATCACATTGCGCATGGCCTTCTCGGGAGTGATGTCTGAAATCACATTGCGGCGCACCAAATCTTCAACAGTTTCTAAGGTGAGATACGGATTAATCGCCGCAGCGCCGTAACCGATCAAAAGGGCGACATGGTGTACCTCGCGGACATCGCCCGTTTCAATGAGCAAGCTGATCATGGTGCGGTTCTTGGTGCGCACGAGGTGGTGGTGCACTGCCGCGCACAGCAGCAGCGACGGAATTGGTGCCAAACTCGCGTTACTCTCGCGATCGGAGAGAACAATAAACCTCTTACCCTGACGAATCAAAGCATCGACTTCATTAAAGATTTCAAGGATGCGCTTCTCCAGCGCAGATCCACCGCCGTACACGTTATAAAGACCTTTGATCCGAGCCGCAGCGAACTCGGGCAGCTGTCCATCTGCATTAATGTGCAGAATCTTGGCAAGGTCGTCGTTATCAATGACTGGAAATGGCAGCACAACTTGACGGCAATGCCCCGGCAACGCCTCAAGTAGATTCCCCTCCGGTCCGATGATGCTGCCCAGCGAAGTCACGATTTCTTCACGGATCGCGTCAAGTGGTGGATTTGTGACTTGGGCAAAAAGCTGGCTGAAGTAATCGAAGAGCATGCGCGGACGATCAGACAAAGCAGCGATGGGCGTGTCAGTTCCCATTGAGCCAATCGCCTCGGTGCCACTTTTCGCCATTGGTTCGATGATGAGTCGCAAATCCTCCTGGGTGTAGCCAAAAGTTTGCTGGCGACGGGCCACTGAATCTCGCGTGTGCACAATGTGCTCCCGCTCGGGCAAAGCCTCCAGATGAATAAGTTCGTGCATCAACCACTCTTGATATGGGTGCTCCCCAGCAAGGGATTCCTTTATCTCTTCATCTTCGATCACCCGTCCCGCTGCAGTGTCCACCAAGAACATCTTTCCTGGCTGTAATCTGCCCTTGCGGACAACGGTGCCGGGGTCAATGTCGAGCACTCCAGCCTCAGAAGCCAGCACAACAAGCCCGTCGTCACACACCCAAAATCGCCCAGGCCGAAGGCCGTTACGGTCCAGCACGGCACCGATGATGGTTCCATCGGTGAAACACACATTTGCCGGACCATCCCAGGGTTCCATAATCGTTGCGTGGAATTCGTAGAAGGCGCGCCGCGCCGGTGACATGTCGAGATTGTTTTCCCACGCCTCAGGAATCATCATAAGAACGGCATGGGGAAGTGAGCGACCGCCAAGGTGGAAGAGCTCTAGAGCCTCATCAAATGATGCGGAGTCGCTCGCATTCGGTGAGCAGATCGGGAACAGGCGCGTCATGTCACCGGGCAAAATATCGGAAGTCAACATGGCCTCGCGCGCGGTCATCCAGTTTCGGTTTCCTCGGACCGTATTTATTTCACCGTTATGGGCAATAAGCCGATACGGGTGCGCAAGTGGCCACGAAGGAAATGTATTGGTGGAAAAACGGGAGTGAACCAGAGCCAATGCGCTGTGCACTAAAGGATCCGTGAGATCAGGGAAAAACGGAGACAATTGCCCGGTGGTCAGCATCCCTTTATATAACAATGTGCGGCTTGACAGGGAGGAGAAGTACACGCCCAAATCATGTTCGGCGAGCTTGCGAAAACCGTAAACCGCCCGGTCAAGCTCAATTCCGGTTGAAACATAGTCAGTGATAAACAATTGCCAGAAATCCGGTTTACATGCCTTTGCTGTTGCCCCGATCATTGAGTCATCGGTGGGGACTTGGCGCCAACCGATAACCGTTAAACCTTCTGAGCGCGCAAGCTCCTCTAGCGCTCCCATGGCGAGTGTCGCTTGGCCCTGATCAAAAAAAGCCGTGCCAACGGCATATCCGCCAGCTGCGGGGAGCTCAAAGTCGACATTTTTGCGCAAGAAAAGGTCGGGGACCTGCAACAAGATCCCAGCCCCGTCACCACTGTCGGGTTCGCTACCGGATGCGCCTCGGTGCTCGAGGTTAGTCAGTGCTTTGAGAGCTTTCACCACGATGTCATGGGTGGGGATCCCCGTCAGAGTAGCTACAAATGCCACGCCACATGCATCATGTTCACGTACCGGGTCGTACAGACCCTGCGCTCTCGGGTGCAGGCTAATCGCCATCTTCATACTCCTTCAACGTCACATTTCACGCGGACTCACCCCGAACATGATGTCAAGCACGCGATGCGCAAAACAACATGTTGCAGACGGTTCCGGGACGACGTTGGCCCGAGACCCCTATTCTACTGGTTCTTCTTCGATTTCTTCAACCGGAGCGACAATGTCTTCCCGGCCGGGGCGAATCCGACTCGAAATCACCAAGTAGGTCAAGGCACCTGTGCCAACCAGGATTGACGTCCAAACGTTAAGCCGAATTCCTAAAATTTGATTAGCCGAATCAATTCGCAGTGCTTCGATCCACACTCGTCCTAACGTGTAGAGAAGTACGTACAATGCAAATGCCCGACCGTGC
>CAJIYV010000121.1 GCA_905181745.1 uncultured Actinomycetes bacterium
CACTTTCCAACGGACGGGCGTTACCAAGAAAGTGGAGGTGATGGTTTGGTTGCGGTACTCCCCCGACATTGCAACGATCCCCAGAATCAATAGGAAAATACTGGCACTTCCGGCCGAGGCAGTAATCGTTTTGATGTACTGGGGGTTCATGAGTTGGTTTGCCTCTTCGAGGCCAGGTGGAGTCACGAAAATTAGTAGAAAGACCTGAAGTAGGGCAAATGCCACTGCCGAAATAATCAAGATAAAGAGTAACTTGGTAGAGAAAACTTTACGGAACTCGGACCGGATCAAGGAAATCATGATTGGCTCCCCTCGTTGGTGGCGACTTCCTCTGCCGTCAAACCCAAGAAAAGTGCCTCAAGATCCGGTGCTTTCGAAGATAGTTCATGTAGTTCAAGGGACTGCTCGAATGCTGCCCGACCAACCGCTTCCAAAGTTGCACCCGTGACAACCACCTCGCCCGGTTCTGATTCCCGCAAGGACCAGTCCCCCGGGATCGACAGTTGACCAATGTTCGGACCGCGAACGGTCACTTCGGGGAGGCCATCTTCGGTCAGGGAGTGCAATGAACCCTGAAACACCAATGACCCTGAACGAATAATGATCACGTCGTCAACAGTTTGCTGGACTTCAGAGAGTACGTGGCTAGAGACTAAAACACTGACTCCTGTGCCGGCTTGGTCTCGGAGGAAGGAACGCAGCCAGGAAATACCTTCAGGGTCGAGGCCATTTGCCGGCTCATCGAGAATAAGAACCTTGGGGTCCCCCAACAGAGCCACACCGAGTGCGAGCCTTTGGCGCATGCCTAATGAGTAGCCACCGACCTTTCGGTCAGCCGCGGCGGTGAGTCCAACCGTGTTGAGCACTTCACCAACACGCGTGTCACCGATCCGCGCTCCAGTAGCAATCATGCGCAGGTGATTACGGGCAGTCCTGGCCGGATGAAAGCCACTGGCTTCCAAGGACGCGCCCACCACGTTAATCGGGTTTGAGATCTCTTGGTACCGCACCCCATCAATCGTCGCGGCGCCCGAAGTGGGGGCAACTAATCCCAACAGGCAACGCAGGGTCGTGGTTTTGCCAGCTCCGTTGGGACCAAGGAAACCGGTCACTTTGCCGGGCGCCGCCGCGAAGCTCAGATCCCGCACCGCAGTCACCCCAGACCCAAAACTCTTGTTCAAATGTTCGACAACAATGCTCATAGGCAAATGTTAACCGACATCAGTTAACACGCTGGTAACAGACGGGACACTTGACCGACACCCGTCTTGCCTAGCATTAAGGTATAAAAGGTTCCCGAATTGGAGCCCCTACAGGAGGTCGGCATGTTCACAACGAGTTCAGAAGTTCTCGACTTCATCAAGAAGGAAAACGTCGAGTTCGTCGACGTGCGCTTTATGGACCTACCCGGTGTCATGCAGCACTTCAACGTCCCGGTGGGTTCATTCACCATTGACGCTTTTGAAGAGGGCCTCATGTTTGATGGTTCCTCAATCCGCGGTTTCCAAGCGATCCACGAGTCTGACATGAAACTCGTTCCCGATCCCAGCACCGCCTACATTGACCCGTTTCGGCCCGCCAAGACCCTGATCATCAACTTCTCGATCTTGGACCCGTTCACAAATGAGCCGTACTCACGCGACCCACGCAATGTAGCCTCGCGAGCTGAAACCTATTTGAAGTCAACCGGGATCGCTGACACGGTCTATTTTGGCCCCGAGGCCGAATTCTACGTTTTTGATGACATCCGGTTCGAAACAAATCAGCATTCTGGGTACTACTTCATCGACTCTGTGGAAGGCGCCTGGAATACCGGTCGCGTGGAAGAAGGTGGCAACCGCGGATACAAAACCCGTTACAAGGGTGGTTACTTCCCCGTTCCCCCCGTTGATCACTTCGCTGACATCCGAGATGACATGGTTACCAAGTTGCAGCAGGTCGGGCTCAAGGTCGAGCGTTCCCACCATGAAGTAGGAACAGCCGGCCAAGGCGAGATCAACTACACATTTGACAGCCTAAAGTCTTCCGCCGATGACCTGATGAAGTTCAAGTACGTGGTCAAAAATGTTGCCTGGGCCCACGGCAAGACCGCGACCTTCATGCCAAAACCACTCTTTGGTGACAACGGTTCAGGAATGCACTGCCACCAGTCATTGTGGCTTGATGGGAAGCCACTGTTTTACGATGAAAGCGGCTACGGCGGTCTGTCTGATCTTGCTCGCTGGTATATCGGTGGCCTTCTACACCACGCACCGTCGCTACTTGGGTTTACAAACCCCACCGTTAACAGTTACCACCGTTTAGTGCCGGGCTTTGAAGCACCCGTGAACTTGGTGTACTCCGCTCGCAACCGATCAGCCTGTATTCGGATCCCCGTGACCGGTTCCTCTCCTAAAGCAAAGCGTGTGGAATTTCGGGTACCGGACCCCTCGAGTAATCCCTACCTTGCCTTCTCTGCCCAGCTTATGGCCGGGATTGACGGAATCAAGAACAAGATCGAGCCACTTGCTCCCGTTGACAAGGATCTGTACGAATTGCCGCCTGAAGAATTGGCAAATATTCCACAATTGCCCGCGTCCCTTGACCGTGCCCTTGAGGCACTTGAAGCCGACAACGAGTACCTGCAGGCTGGTGGAGTGTTCCCCGCAGACCTGATTGAGACGTGGATTGATTACAAACGCACCAACGAAATCGCGCCCATGCGCTTGCGTCCGCATCCACATGAGTTCGAGATGTACTACGACCTGTAACAACGACCAACTGCGCCACCGAACTCTGGTGAAAAGGTCCCGGCTACTTAATAGTCGGGGCCTTTTTTTGGCGCCATCTTCATTCAGGACTTCGTTGTGGACCGGAAAAGCTGATCGGCTGGGACAACACACTTAACCACGGACCGGCTACCAATAACCACGGACCGGCTACCAACGAGCCTGCCGCAACTGTTCTTTTCATGAAACGCTTCCATAGAAGATCCGCTCGGCAACCCCACGGGCCCTGCGAGTTGCCCGCAAGTAATCCTGTTCTAGTTGTCCAACGCGCGAACGTGAATATCCCATCAAGTAAGCGATCGCTGCGAGATCGGTGACGTCAATCGGCAGCACATCACTTGATTTGCCTTTGACTAATACGATTGCGTTGCGGACTTCACTAGCTAGCGTCCACGCTTTAGCGAGGATAGCCGAATCTTGGTGGCTCATCAGCTGCCCTTGTTCTGCAGCAGCCAACGCTTGCAATGTTTGGGTGGTACGCAACTCAGGGTACTCGTGACCGTGGCTTAGTTGCAGCAGTTGAATCGTCCATTCGACATCGCTGAGCCCCCCACGCCCCAATTTTATATGCCGGTTTGGGTCAATCCCCCTCGGCAGCCGCTCGGTTTCCATCCGCGCCTTAAGCGTGCGCATCTCTAAAAGTGCTGTGGCATCCAACCCGGCAACCGGATAACGAACTGGGGCGATCATCTTTTCAAAACGTGCACCCAAGTCTGCATCGCCGGCCACGGTTCGCGCGCGCAGAAGCGCTTGGGCTTCCCATGGTGATGACCACTTTCTGTAGTAAGCGGCAAATGAATCCAAGGATCGAACTAGCGGACCGTTCTTGCCTTCGGGGCGCAGATCAGTATCGAGTTCAAGGGGCGGTTCATCTGCGGGGGCGCTGAGTAGACTTCGCATGTGATTCACTCGAGCAAATGCACTCTTGGCCGCTGCTTCATGGTCGGCACCAACAGCAGGTTCGAAGACAAACATCAGGTCCGCATCGCTACCGAAGCCCAGTTCACAACCGCCGAAGCGGCCCATTCCGATTACCGCTAGCCGAACGCTCAGATCCTCCTCGTTGGCACACGCAAGGGCTCCACGGATTGTTGCCTCAGCAACTTCGGTGAGCGCTCGTCCTACCGTGGTTATGTCGGTCAACCGCAATGCATCAGCCGAACTTGTTCTAAACAGTTCCCGACGCCGGATCGCACGCAGAGATGACACTGCACGCTCGGGTTCTAGGTGACGTGTGAGAACCGAGTCGATTTCTGGCCCCAACACTGGCGGGACCAAATCTTCATTATGGGCAAGCATGGAAATGGATTCCGGTACTTTATGGATGAGCTCGGTGACGTAACGAGTAGACGCCAGCAGGTAGGCCAAGCGCTGTGCAATAAGTGACTCATCCCGCAATAGACGCAGATACCAATGACTTGACCCCACTTGGTCACTTACGGCACGAAAAGCGCTCAACCCGGTATCAGGAAATGGTGCCTGAGCAAACCAGGACAGCATGACCGGCAGCAAAGTTCGTTGAATATTAGATCTTCTGCTCACACCGCTGCTGAGTGCTTCAATGTTGCGCAGGGCTCCAGCCGGGTCAAGAAAACCAAGTGCACGAAGTCGCTCGGTCGCGGCAGCGCTGCCGAGTCGGGCCGCAGATGCGTCAAGTCCAGCTACAGCATTGAGGAGAGGTCGGTAAAACAATTTCTCGTGGATCCGGCGCACCTCGGTACGGTTACTCCCCCACTGACTTATCAAGGTGTCAATGGGGTTACTCGTGATGCCCATGCTGCGGGCAATAACTCGCAGTTCATCTGGATCTTGGGGCATAATGTGGGTGCGGCGCAGGTGACGCAATTGGATTCTGTGTTCCAGCGTGCGCAGGAAGCGATACGAATGTTCAAGTTGAGAAGCTTCTTCTCGACCGACGTAGCCCCACATGGCCAGTGCCCGAAGCGCATCAATCGTGTTGCTACTCCTAATCAGCACATCGCTGCGACCGTGGACAAGTTGAAGGAGCTGCACAGAAAACTCGATGTCACGCAGCCCACCTGGACCCAATTTGATTTCCCGGTCAGCAACTGATGCATCAACGTTCTCTTCAACCCTCCGGCGCATTGCCTGAACATCGGTCACGAATCCATCCCGGTCAGCAGCTGCCCAGATAAATGGCTGAACACCGTGGATGTACTGCTCACCGACAATCGGGTCACCCGCGACACATCTAGATTTGAGCAGCGCCTGAAACTCCCACGTACTCGCCCATCGTTCGTAATAGCCGACATGGGATTCAACCGTGCGCACGAGTGCGCCCTGTTTGCCCTCTGGGCGCAGCGCCGCGTCGACCTCCCAGATTGATCCTTCCGCGGTGATAGCGCTACATGCCCGCATCAGACCACGTGCGATTTGGGTTGCATCATTAATCGAATCACTTTCATCCGTTGCGAAAATAACATCAACATCGGAAATGTAATTCAACTCCCGACCGCCGCTTTTGCCCATCGCGATGACAGCGAGAGGCGTTCGTGGACGATGGACACCTACTCGACCAATTGCGAGCGCGGCGTTAAGGGTTGCATCAGCCAAATCTGATAGCCAGCCAGCAATTACTTCCATGGGGTAGATTCCGGTCAAATCTCGAACAGCAATTCCGATCAGTTCCTGAAAGTATGCAACCCGCAGGGCATCGAGCACGATGTCGTCGGAAGATATGGCGATCGGAATTTCCTCAAGTGGGTCAGCACCGACACAGATCACTAGCCGAGCCCGAATCCCTTCGGGGGGTTCGGCCAATGCTTGTGAATCGGCAATCATGCCAATCTCCGGGTGACGAACCAAGAAGTCAGCGAACCTCGTTGACACGCCCAGGATAGTCAACAGCCGGCCCAAAACGATCGGTTCAGCAGCAACGGTGTTAATCAGTCGAGTCAGTTCAGGTGATGGTGCACTAGCGACCAATCGCGCAAGTGAGGTCAGGGCCAAGTCCGGGTCCGCGACTCCCGCGAGAGCCCGTGAAAGTTCAGCACCAGATATTGCTTGATCGCAGTAGGATTCAATCTCAGCGACGGCGGTAAGTGCGGCTTCTGAGTCGGTGACTCCTGCCTTGAGCAACCCCACGCGCAGCGAGGACACACGTGGCGAGCCTTGAGAGGAATCAGCGATCACAAGTTGAACTTAGTGCCTACAGCGCACAAAATCTAAAGAGAAGGTAGGTATCGGTTGAGCTCCCATTGGGTCACTTGCTGGCGGTACTCGTTCCACTCGGCTTTTTTATTACGCAGGAAAAAGTCGAATACATGCTCACCCAAAGTATCAGCGACCAGTTCACTGTTCTCCATAGCAATAATCGCCTGATTCAAACTACCCGGCAACGGCTTCATTCCCAGAGCACTGCGTTCAATTTCGCTCAATGCCCACACATTGTCTTCAGCCTCTGGCGGCAGCTCATATTCTTCTTCGATCCCCTTAAGCCCCGCGGAGAGTAAGAGAGCAAATGCAAGATACGGATTGGTGGCGCTGTCCAAAGCCCGGTATTCGAGGCGGGCGCTATTTGCCTTGTCCGGCTTGTAGATCGGAACACGCAACAGCGCTGAGCGATTGTGACGGCCCCAGCAGGCCCAGGCAGGTGCCTCTGCGCCGCCGGCAATTCGCTTATAAGAGTTGACCCATTGATTTGTCACCGCAGTTATTTCAGGTGCGTGAACTAGTAGCCCGGCGAGAAATGATCGAGCGATTTTAGACAGTTGGTGGGGAGCACCGGGCTCATAGAAAGCATTGGTGTCACCTTCGAAAAGGGAAAGGTGCGTGTGCATGCCACTACCCGGGTGTTCCATAAAGGGCTTCGGCATGAAAGAGGCAAAGATTCCTTGGTCCAGCGCAACTTCTTTTATCGCCAGCCGGAAAGTCATTAGGTTGTCAGCGGTAGACAGCGCATCTGCATAGCGCAAATCAATTTCCTGTTGACCTGGGCCACCCTCGTGGTGACTAAATTCAACTGAGATTCCCATTGCTTCCAACGTCGTGATTGCTTGGCGTCTGAAGTCGTGCGCGAGACCATTTGGCGCATTATCAAAATATCCGTACCGATCAATGGGGACCGGCTCACTTCCCAACTCTGGTTCATCCTTGAACAAATAAAACTCAACTTCGGAGTGCGTATAGAACGTGAAACCCATCTCAGCCGCTTTTGTTAACGCGCGCTTGAGCACGTGACGTGGATCAGCGAACGACGGGGAACCGTCAGGCATTTTGATATCACAGAACATGCGCGCTACGCCCGGGCCTTCTTCCCGCCACGGTAAAATACTGAAAGTGCTTGCATCAGGCCTGGCCAGCATGTCAGATTCGTAGACTCGGGCGAAGCCTTCAATCGCTGAACCATCAAAGCCAATACCTTCGGTGAATGCACCCTCAAGTTCGGCGGGGGCGATTGCTACTGATTTCAAAGCTCCAAGAATGTCAGTGAACCACAAACGAACGAATCGAATATCGCGTTCCTCAACGGTCCGCAAAACAAATTCAGCCTGCTTATCCATTATGCCTGCCTTGTCTCTATGTCTAGATCTCTATGTCTAGATCTACATGTCAAGAATTCCCCGCGTAGAGCAGAGCCTGCCACCGATAAGAGTCATCGTCCTCTCCCTCGTGTTACGAGCAGGTTAAATGCCTGCAGTAGCCTCACCCACATGAGCGAAAATGGGTCCATGGGCGTAAAAGGGTC
>CAJIYV010000122.1 GCA_905181745.1 uncultured Actinomycetes bacterium
AATCTTAACGCAACGATGGAGGGGCTTCTCACTTCGATCGCAGTTATTTGTATGGGTATCTGCGCACCCATCGGGCAACGTGTGGCCGCTCGAAGGGGGCCTGAACTCACAACCGTGTTTATTTTGGCCACTCTGGCGCTGGGTGGGTTAATGCGTTTGGCAGCAACGAGTATTGCTCTTATGGTTACGTCTATCGTGGTAACCGGTGCTGCGATGGGGGCTGGTTCAGCTTTGGTTCCTGGACTTATTCGGCATCACGCACCGAAAATCAGGGGGACAACAACAGGGATCTATTCGGGCAGTTTGGCCATTGGAGTGGCGCTCGCCGCGGGTCTCGCGGTCCCGTCGAGTGACCTGCTCGGCGGCTGGAGACCGGCGCTGGCCGTGTGGGGGGCGTTTGCGGCCCTTACCGCAGTTGTCTGGGCCGCCATGACACCACGCCTTTTGAGTAGTTTGCAAAATGCAAATGACGAAGTCGAGCCGGCGGGCCTAGAAAACTTACCGTGGAAATCCCGGACGGCTTGGTGGGTAGTCCTTTTTTACACGGGAGTTATTATTGTGGGGTTCAGTGGCCTTGCTTGGATCATTCCGCTTTATGTGGAAATTGGTGAAACCCCCGAAAAAGCCGCTTCTTTGTTCATTATCTTCCAGATCGCGCAACTTGGCGCAATGCTTACCTTGCCCGCGATCACTGACTTCACGGCAGATCGGCGGCCAATGCTGGCAATTTCTATTGCTGCTGAGTGTCTCGGGATCGCCGGACTGGTCGTTGCGCCACAGCAATTAGCGGTGGCTTCGCTTGTGCTCTTTGGCGTTGGACTTGGCGGTGGATTTGCCCTAGGGCTAGTCCTGATTGTTGATTACACGACCTCTCAACGCGAGGCCGCTCGACTCGGAGCTATGACGATGCTCGTGGGATACATCTTCGGTGCGTCAGGTCCGTTGATTTTGGGGGCACTATTCGATGTGACCAATGGGTTTACGGCCGGCTACTTGGTCGTACTACTGATTGGGATCGCAACTTTGGCAATTGTCCCTGTGTTTAGACCGGGCCGCCAACTCTAGCCAATTAATGTCATCGGTCAAAAAGGTAAGAAACTGAATCAGCAATATTGAACATCAGCCGTAAGTGCGCCAAGGAACAACTTCACTTAACACATTCGGAAATTTCTTTGTCACGTAATCTTCGTATGCACTCATGTGCGACTGCATACGTGACCGAGCCGCATCCGCATCCTTTGCCGCAAACGCTTCAAAGATTTCCTGATGGGCATTGACGATAGCCTCGCGCCTGTGCGGTGGGTAGTCGATACCGACGATGGTGCCGTCCATTATGCCTAGCAAGGAATCAACTAAGTAACCGAAGAGGACGTTGCCCGACGACCACGCGATAATGTCATGAAATTGCTTGTTGGCCTCTAGAAACACGTCTTGACTATGAATATTGTCTCGCATCTGAATAATTGAATCTTCTAGATAACTCAATTGACTACCCGTCATAACCTCTGCGGCCAGCATGCTGATCATTGGTTCAATAGCTGAGCGCACTTGAACGATTTCCTTGAACGGGGCTTGATTCATTTGCATGAGTAGGACCAACGTGCTTGATAAATTTCCCGCATCGGGTTTGAGTAAAATCGGCCCACCGCCGGGGCCAGGCTTTAGAGTTAGGACACCTTGAAATTCAAGAAAACGGAGCGCCTCGCGGAGAGTTCCCCTGCCAGTCTGATACCGCTCCAACATGGATTTCTCTGGGGGTAGGCGGTCCCCCACCTTCATTTGTGTTGCGGTGATCTCTCTCACGATGGTTTGCGCTATGAGCATGGCTGCCTTGGGTGCTCGGGGGGCAACGGACGGTAAAGACGCCCAACGCTCCTCAAATGCTGTCACATCGACTCTTTCCCGAAAAAATAGGTCACCCTCTAGATTATCCAATTGCTAACAATGAATAGTACCATTTTTAATGGTCGGTATCGCTACTTTTTCGTGTTGCAATCGGGACCATTTCGCCGTCGGGGTGCGGCGCGAGGGGTGCGGCTAGGCAAAAACCATTTTCTGTGGAACCTCGGACCTACCCGTGGTTCCTCTGGGGTAGCCTATAGATGCTGGCTAGCATAGGAGCGATTCAATCATGCTGCTGTGAGTGCATATGTTCAGGTGGCATCCGTGTGAGATCACTTGCGCGAGCAAGGCACATACTGGATGGTCGAATGTAACCGCGGTAAATAGTGAGGGAGATTCAGATGGATGTTATCGTCACAGAACGAAAATCTGCCACTTGGATACGGTTAAATCGTCCTGAGCGTCGGAATGCATTTGACCCAGAAATGGCATTAGAAATCGTTAACGCGATCGACGGAGCTACGGCCTCACGCGCTGTCGTCATCACGGGATCGCCTGGTAGTTTTTGCTCGGGTGGTTCCCTCACCTCCCTCGCGCATCCGACCGAACGCGAAATGCGTTACATGTACGAGGGATCCCTGCGACTATTTGACGCCATCCGGCGGTGCCCTCGGCCGGTTATTGCGGCGGTTAATGGAGCTGCCGCCGGCGGTGGAAACGAATTGATAGTGGCGTGTGATCTGGCTATTGCGTCAAAGTCGGCGACCTTCGGGCAAACGGGACCCAGAGTAGGAAGCGCACCTGTTACTGGTGCGACCAACGTCATGGGTATTCAAATCGGCGAGAAAAAAGCAAAGGAATTGTCTATGCTTTGTCGTCGCTACACAGCCGAACAAGCATTGGACATGGGCCTAGTTAATGCTGTCGTAGATGACGATGCGCTTGACGACACAGTAGATGAATGGGTGCAGGAAATTTCACAATTGAGCGCCCGCTATTTGGAAATCACGAAGGTAAGTTCCAATTTGTGGTGGAACGCCGCGCGTGACTCTTTTAGCTCGGGACTAGGGATGCTCATTCAAGCCGTCGGCAGTCCGGACATGGTTGAAGGGGCGAACGCTTTTTTGGATAAGCGCAAGCCGTCTTTCCCGAACCCACAGTGATGTAATCAGAGCCATCATTTTCCTTGCCACACAGGAGGGCGCTTCTGTGTAAAAGCTTGCGCACCTTCCTTAGCGTCGTCAGATTCGCGTATTGGTTCGCTTATCTCTCTCTGACGATGGAAACTCTCTTCTAAGGTCCAATCTTGGGATTGCACGATAATTTTTTTAGTTGCTCGCACGGCCATCGGTCCATTAGCCACTATGCGCGTAGCAATTTCTAGTGCCTTGTCGAGCGCAGCACCTGGGTTGGTCAAGTGTGTAACTAGCGAGGCGCGATACGCCTCTTCTGCCTCAATCAGACGGCCGGTTAATGCCCACTCCATCGCTAAGTGGTAGGGCACTCGTTGGGGGAGACGCATCAGGCCTCCTCCGGCAGCAACCAAGCCGCGGGCGACTTCCGGAAGGCCGAACTTGGCCTCTCGAGAAGCGACGATGACGTCGCACGCAAGCGCTATTTCGAAGCCTCCGGCCAGCGCGTACCCTTCCACGGCAGCTATCAACGGTTTCTCACTGGGCTTTTCGACTATGCCCGCAAAACCCCGGACCGGGATAGAGGGCTTCTCGCCGGCTAAAAAAGCTTTTAAATCCATTCCTGCACAAAAGAAGCCCCCAGCACCAGTGATAATGCCTGCGGTGAGGTCGGCTTTATTGTCAAGTTCGTCTAAAGCAAGGCCGATGGCCTCCGCCGTGGCCGTGTTGATCGAGTTTCTCGCTTGTGGGCGGTTAATGGTGATGATCAGAATCCCATCGACAGATTCTGTCAACACAGGGTTACCTTTGTTGGTCACTTTGCACCCATCCTGATCGCGCCGTCGAGCCGGATGGTTTCACCGTTCAACATGGGATTCTCCAAAATGTGGAGTGCCAAGGACGCATACTCATCTGGATGTCCGAGGCGTGAAGGGTGAGGGATCTGGGCGGCAAGACCAGAACGAATCTCGTCAGAGTAGCGAGCGAGAATAGGGGTGTCGAAGACCCCAGGTGCGATGGTGCAGACCCGAATGAGTCGCCGGGCCAAATCTCGCGCTGCAACAATAGTCATTCCCACGACTCCTGCTTTCGCAGAAGCGTAAGGAATCTGTCCGATCTGACCTTCCCAAGCGGCCACCGAAGCGGTCAAAATACATACGCCCCGCTCTTCTCCCACGGGCTCTTGTTCCGCCATTCGTGCAGCGCTGAGACTAAGAACGTTAAAGGTTCCGACCAAATTTAATCGCACCAGAGATTCGTAAGTCTCGAGAGATCCTGGACTTCCGTCTCGCTCAACGACCCGAACATTGCCGCCTTTGCCGGCGCAATGAACCAGTGCCCTGAGTGGCCCTAGCTCTTGGGCGTTGTCCAGAGCCGATCCCACAGATATTGGATCCGTCACGTCCCCCGGAGAGAAATGAGCTAACGGCCCCAATTCTGCACATTTTTCCGCACCACTGGAACTGTCAAGGTCAAGCATCACAACATTGACTCCTCGGTCTACGAGTGCTCGAACCGTCGCGAGCCCCAGACCTGAGGCGCCGCCGGTAACCAGAGCTGATGTGCCTGTGATATCCATTTTTCGTCCTATCGCTTAATCGAGGCGCTCAATGATCATGGCGTTGGCCATCCCACCTGCTTCGCACATGGTTTGCAATCCGTACCTGCCACCTGTTTCCTCAAGATGGTGCAGCAAAGTGGTGGCAATTCGTGCTCCAGATGCTCCCAGGGGGTGCCCTAACGCGATTGCTCCACCCAGTGGGTTGAGTTTAGCCACATCAACGGGAAATTCAGATAGCCAAGCCAGCGGAACGGAGGCAAAAGCTTCATTGACTTCAATGGCGTCCATCTGCTCGATTGTCAAACCGGATTTGGCAAGCACGCGGCGGGTGGCAGGAATTGGTCCCGTGAGCATGAGGATTGGGTCATCGCCGACTACTGCGGTTGCGACGATGCGCGCACGAGGACGCAGCCCATATTTGGCAGCGCTCTTTTCAGACATCACGAGAAGGGCCGCAGCTCCATCAGTGATTTGAGAAGAATTCCCTGCGGTCACTTTCCACTGAATCTCAGGCCATTGTTGTCGACTCTGTTCGGTAGAAAAAGCGGGCTCAAGTGTGGCGAGTTTATTCTCCGTTGTTCCGCGTCGGATCGACTCGTCGCTTTTAACCGAACCATGAACTGTCGTAATCGGTATAATTTCGGCATCGAAGAGGCCTTTATCGGCAGCACTTCCCGCCCGCTGTTGTGATCGAGCAGAGTACTCATCAAGTGCCTTACGAGAAATATTCCATTTGTGTGCGACTAACTCTGCGGCGACTCCCTGGGAGCTCAAGTTGGGGTAGCGCTCCCGAACCGTGGGGCCTTGCGGATCCATATCAAGTCGGTTGCTTCCCATGGGAATCCGGCTCATAGACTCCAGGCCCCCAGCGATAGCTACTTCGTACGCCCCAGCCATGACTCCTTGGACGGCAAAATCTAGTGCCTGTTGGCCACTGCCGCACTTACGTTCAATGGTCACACTCGGTACATGTTCTGGGAAGCCGGCAGCGAGCCACGCTTGGCGCCCAGGGGTTCCAGATTGTTCACCCACTTGAGACACGCAGCCAATCAGGACGTCATCGACCGAGCCGGGATCAATACCAGTTTTCTCAATAACTCCGGCAATTACCGAAGACAACAGATCAACCGCATGGACCTCAGAGAGGACTCCACCAGGCTTTCCTTTACCCATGGGGCTACGGGCGGCTGAGACTATTACGGCGGATTCCGTCATTGTTTCTCCTGTTGTGGGTACTTGAACGAATAATTCGGGTGTAATTTTGCATTTCAACATGTGCAAATCTATACCTACCAATATCATAGATTAAAATCAGGGAGAGGAATACAAATGGGTAAGCTTGGTATCGATGACGTCGACGACCTTTCCGGCGTGACCTTGTTGGCAAAAGATCGAGAGGTCCTATTCGCTCAACAGTCCGAATGCACCTTTATCTTTAATCGATCGGGTGGGTGGCCATCTGGGGTAGTGATGAGTTTTGTTTACCACGAAGAATGCCTCTGGATCGCTTCAGTCGTGAATCGACCCCAAGTTGCCTGCCTTGCCGAAGATCCTCGAGTGACGGTTGTGGTGAGTAACGCTGGCACGCAGACACCTGCACGGCAAATGATTGCAGTGCGGGGCGTCGCGGTGATTCATGAGCCAGGTTCAGAAACATTTGAAAACATGTTGCACACAATTGGGGCGCGACTACAGCCGGCAGACCCGATGGCGTTCGTGAGGCTACTGGACACGCCGAAGCGTCGAATCTTGCAGGTAATTCCAGCGGGGATTTCTTCCAGCCATGATTCACGCCGCATGCCGGGTGATGGGCGTGGCGGACCAGCCAAGATAGCTCCGGAGAAAAAGTAATGAAAAATGAGTGACCACATTTCGCCGCCTGTTATCGGTGAATCCGAGTGGCGCACGTGTGATGTTTCCTTAGTGGCTCGTGCTTCTCAATTGTATGCCGTGTACGCGTGGGCAATTGACAATGGCGATTTTCACTTATTGCAATCACTCCTCGGACCCAAAATTGGCATCTCAATAAACGATACCGAACATGAAGGTCTAGACGCTTTTCTTCAGGTTTATCGAAATAATTGGGCTGCTGATTGGACTGCAGCCAAGCACTACATTTCAAATATAATCGCTAGCGAAGACGCGGCTGGCAATATTCGCTCGCGCGCCTATTTCCAAGCCGTATTCATGCGCTCAAATACGACACACATGCTGGTTGGCCGCTACGACGATACGTTGGTTGTAATTGATGGGGATCTCCGGATTCAACAAAAACGACTCTTCATTGAAGGCTCAATCGACTTGCCCGAGACATCTCGTGAAATTTCACGGTTTTCCCCATTTGCCCGAGTCAAGTAGTCGCTACAGACAAGGGTCAACCGAGATTGGGGCAGTTATCGCAAGACACAGTAGACTTTGTATTCTAGGATCATCATTGTTATGAATTCGCTATGTGTGGGTCAAGGAGGCAAGCCAGCAGGCAAAAGTCATTTCAACTCCTCTGCACACCAGTGGTTCGGGAGAATTGGCATTAACTAGCCATAATGAGTCCGATAAAGCTTCCAATCGTAACAAGATGTTTTAACTAAATTCCGATTCTCAAATGCACGAAAGGAACTAATAATGGTCGCCATGGGATTGCTTCTTAGTGATGTTCCAGCCTCAGTGTCACCCGCCCAACAATTTCGGGACGTAGTCAGAATTACCCACGAGGCGCAGGACAGTGGGTTCACCTACATCGTTATTGGCCAGCACTTCCTCTATGGCGATCTTCGTTGGCTGCAGCCCGTGCCGCTGCTGGCACGATTAGCGGCCGAGGTAAATTCAGATGTTCGACTTGCGACTCAAATCATGATTGCCCCTCTTTATCACCCCGTAATGCTGGCTGAAGAACTGGCAACCCTAGACGTTGTGACAGAGGGACGTTTAGTTGCCGGATTAGGCCTGGGCTACCGCGCTGAGGAGTTTGGCTATCTGGGAATCCCGTTCAAAGAACGAGCGGGAAGAATGAACGAAATCCTTGAGCTCCTGCGGATGCTCTGGACTCAAGACGAGGTTACCTATCATGGAAAGTACTTCACGCTGGAAAATGTACGTCCTCATCTAAAACCAGTACAGGAACATCTGCCCATCTGGGTGGGAGCCCATTCGCTACCAGGCGCAATCCGCGCAGGTAAATATGGTGATGGATATGCATGTCCGCCTGAAACCCCGGTCCCGGAAATACGTGAGCGTTTTAGTGTTGTGGCAGAAGGTTTCGCCGAACGAGGGAAACCCTTCACAGCCCAGCCTTTGCGGCGAAATATTATGGTTGCCGACACCAAGGACGAGGCGCTATTAGAGTTTGCTCGTGTTGCCCAAGGGCGCTACCTCACTTATCTAGAAAAGGGTCTTGACGTCATGGCCAATGCTGACCTAAAGAATGAATTCGCGAAGGCAGTGGAGGACCATGCTGTCGTGGGAACCCCGGACCAAGTGACGGAACAGTTGGTCAAATTGGTCACCGAACTTCCGGTAGACCCCCTACTTGTTCGCCCTCAATGGCCAACAATG
>CAJIYV010000123.1 GCA_905181745.1 uncultured Actinomycetes bacterium
AAATGATTTTCCTTTTTCTTTTGCTGGAATATTCCCTAACCAACTTCGACACGGAGACGTTTTACGCCTGCAGGCCTTTAACGGGGTCGACCTACACAGTGCTGACATTGTGACCGCATCTGATCATGGGCGTGAACTACTGGAATACGTAATTGCAGACTTAAGGCCCGCTCGGTAAATAGTTCGGCTCTTAAAAATTGGGCATGATTCATGTTCATTTCCAACATTTAATGTCCACATACGGGTAGTTTAAAGACGCTTGGTACAAGTTTTCACAGTTCTCGCCGCGTGATCACACCAAAAAATTTCGCGTAATCATGGGAACCGAAAGGAAAAACATGTCCGGATTTGATATCGCTGCCGTACTTGATGAGGCATGGAGTTTGACCAAGCGGCAATATTGGCATTGGTTGCTGGTGATTTTTGTCGCGATTGCTATTCCCGTCGCGATTATTATTGTGGGTGCGCTCGCCGCGATCACTGTTCCAGCCCTGGGTGCGATTGTAATCTTCCTCGGGATCTTGGGCTTCTTCTACACATTCCTTGGAATCTTACGCAACGCCTATAACGCCTCAGAAGGAGCGAAACCATCTGTGGGAGTGCTGTTGCGCTCTGATCGGTACTGGTGGTTCCTCGTGGCAGGTCTCGTCTATACCGGAATTGTTGTTGTCGGTTTGATCGCTTTCATTATCCCAGGGCTAATTTTGGCCTTTATGTTTGCACTATTTCCCTATGCACTTATTGGAAACGCAGGCATGACCGGTTTTGCTGCTCTCGCCATGAGTTGGGAATTGATTACTACTTCATTCTGGCGCTTCATTGGGTTCAAAATCGTACTAATCGGTGCAACGGTCTCACTTACCGTAGTTGCCTCAGTGAGCCAATCGATCCTCATTGGGGGAGCAAATGACTTTAATGTGTTGACGAGCATAGTTTCCGTTATTGCATTTATTTTGGTGCTGTTGGTCAATGTATTTGTTGCGGCATTTACTTACCTGGCAGATGCGCTGGCGTACCGTCGTTTATCGGGTGACGGGAAAGTCGTTCATCCCGATTAATACTTATTGATTCAAGCGAGCGGGTAGCCCGGCAACAAATTCGTCGGCTGCCCGTTCGATCATTTTCAGTACCAGAGCAAACCCATTGTCCCGATCGTAATAGGGGTCGGGCACGTCCAGCTCCAGGCTCAGATTGTCATAGTGGGCAAGATCTGGGTCAAAGCTACGGATCATGTACAGCTCAGGTTCGAACCCGCTGTCACGCATTAAGGCTTCAACATTGAGGTAATTACTGGAATCCATGACCAAAATAATGTCGATTTCAGCCATCCAACTAGAAGTAATCTGTCGGGCCGAGTGGGTTAACAAGTAACCGTTTTGGGAAAGGATGGCTTGGGACCTGGGATCTGCCTCGTGGCCAAGATGCCAATCACCGGTTCCGGCTGAATCAACAATTACTTTTTCGCTGAGTCCGGCCGCTTGGATTCGGTCACGAAGTACAGCTTCAGCAATTGGTGACCGGCAAATATTTCCCAGGCACACAGCGGTCACGCGTAATTGCTGCGAATTCCCTGGATCAGGCACCAGCCAAGCCTAGTAATAAAGTTTTTGTCCACAGGGTGTGGACACCATTTTGTGGGTGAAAAGCCAGAAAACATTCAAAATACTCATCTTTTCCACAGGATATCCCGGGACAATCCACCAGTTCGGTCCCTCAGTGCACAGGTAGCGCACATCACGACCCACAGGATGAATGGACACGGCAGTTCGCGGTCTCTAACGTCAGCCCTCGGGTGTTTACTCACAGTAGTCGAATAATTTTCCAATGACAATCGAACACTCACTTTGAGAAAGGGCACCATTGAGCGTCTCCGAGCTACATATCCCCGAAGAGCCCCGGGACTCTGGCTATTCTGCCGCGCCGGATCGCACACCCCCCAATGATGAAGCCGCCGAGCAGTCGGTGCTGGGCGCGATGCTGTTGAGTAAAGACGCAATCGCGGACGTAGTTGAATCAATTCGCGCCGACGACTTTTATCGGCCGTCACACTCAACAATCTACGACACAATTTTAGATCTTTACGGTAGAGGCGAGCCGGCCGACGCCGTGACAGTGGCCTCAGAGCTGACCAAGTCAGGCGAAATTACCCGGATCGGCGGACCTTCCTATTTACACACTTTAGTTTCCATGGTACCCACGGCTGCCAACGCGAATTACTACGGGCGCATTGTTCGGGAGCAAGCAATTTTACGCAGACTCGTTACTGCGGGAACACGGATTGTGCATCTTGGTTACAGCGGTCAAGGTGAAGTCGACGACGCGGTTGACCGCGCCCAAGCTGAGGTCTACGAAGTTACCGAACGCCGAGCGAGCGAGGACTACGCACCGCTGAGCGACATCATGCAGGGAACTCTCAGTGAGATTGAAGCGATCTCTAATCGCGATGGTGAAATGGTTGGTGTACCAACCGGGTTTGCTGAGTTGGACACGCTCACAAACGGACTACATGCCGGGCAACTCATTATTGTTGCAGCGCGCCCCGCACTGGGTAAATCAACACTCGGTCTTGATATTTGTCGGAGCGCCTCCATAAAGCATGGATTAACCAGCGTTATTTTTTCACTTGAAATGAGTCGCAACGAAATCGTGATGCGTCTGCTATCTGCAGAAGCCCAGGTCGCGTTACATCACATGCGTTCGGGTCAGATGAGTGAAGCCGACTGGGCGAAACTTGCCAATAAAATGGGCACGGTCAGCGAAGCACCGTTTTTCATTGACGACTCACCCAACATGAACCTCATGGAAATTCGGGCAAAGTGTCGTCGGTTGAAGCAACGCCATAACTTGCAACTCGTTGTTGTTGACTACCTACAACTCATGACAAGCGGGAAGCGCGTTGAGAACCGCCAGCAGGAAGTTTCCGAGTTCTCCAGATCCTTAAAACTGCTGGCAAAGGAACTTGAAGTTCCCGTGATTGCGATCAGTCAGCTCAACCGTGGACCGGAACAACGTCAAGACAAACGGCCAATGCTTTCTGACCTACGCGAGTCGGGATCGCTGGAGCAGGATGCAGATATGGTGGTGCTACTTCACCGCGAGGACGCCTACGACCGTGAGTCACCCCGCGCAGGGGAAGCCGACTTTATAGTTGCAAAACACCGCAATGGCCCGACGGCGACTGTCACGGTGGCCTTTCAAGGCCACTATTCGCGCTTTGTTGACATGGCCCGCGACTCTATTTAGTCGTCCGTTTGTTGGGAGCACCGTGAAAATTCTGCACACTTCCGACTGGCACCTAGGGCGCACTTTTCTCTCCGAAAGCATGCACACTCACCAGGAAACTTTTATCGACTGGCTTGTGGCCTACGTGGCCGAACAAAAAGTAGAGCTGGTTGTCATTGCCGGAGACATCTACGACCGGGCAGTTCCACCGGCTGAGTCAGTTCAACTCTTCGATCGTGCTCTCATTGGCCTGAGTTCTGTCTGTCAAGTGTTTATTACTCCAGGCAATCATGATTCAGCAGTGCGACTTGGGTTTGGTCGTGATCTTATGTCCGCAAACGGGGTACACATTCGTTCTACCATCTCTGAAATTGGAACACCGTTAGAAATCACCGGACGCGACGGCGTGGAATTGGTTGTCTACGGAATTCCGTACTTGCAACCCGAGGTTGTGTGTACCGAATTGGAATCTGAGCGCACGCATGCTGGAGTGCTCACGGCCGCAATGGCGAAGGTGAGATCTGATTTAGTGCTACGGGGTGTCGTACGCAGCATGGTTGTTTCTCACGCCTTCATTACGGGCGGGAGTGGAAGTGAATCGGAACGTTCCCTTGAAATTGGTGGAATCGGCGATGCACCATCGAGCATTTTCACAGGGGTCGACTACACCGCAATGGGACACCTTCACGGTGCCCAGGTGATCTCAAGCCCGGAAGATTCCGCAACAATCGTGAAGTACTCAGGTTCACCTCTACCGTATTCATATTCTGAAGAGAATCACCAAAAAAGCGTTACATTAGTTCAGATCTCGCAATCGGGGCCTATCTCCTATGAAAACATTGTGACCCCAGTTCCGGGGCCATTGGTGACCATCACAGGGGAACTTGACGCCTTGCTCGCCGACCCGATTTTTGGTGGGGCCGAAGGCTCGTGGGTTCGCGCGATTGTGATTGACCCGGTCCGTCAAGAACGGAGCTGGGAGCGTCTCATTCACAGATTCCCACACCTCAAGCAGATTGAGTTTCATCCACAAGGTGGATTGGGTGCCCGGTCAATTCACGAGCGCTTGGACCCGCAAAACACGCCCGCCATTGACATAACGGCTGGATTTGTCGGTCACGTGACCAGTGGTCACATTTCTGATCCTCAGCGATCACTGGTGCAAGAAGCGATTGAACACGTCAATTTAAATGGTGCTGCACCGTGAGGATTCATGCACTTGAAATTACCGGGATCGGCCCGTTTCGTGACAAACAGGTGATTAATTTTGATGAGCTCAGTTCTGCAGGCCTGTTCCTAATTGACGGACCCACCGCGACCGGCAAGACCACGATCATTGACTCGATCACCTACGCATTATTCAGCACTTTAAGCGGTGAGGAGTCGGCAAAAGACCGAATGCGCAGTGATTACAGCGAAGGACATGAACGTTCACAGATAGTGCTCGATTTCTCAGTCAATGGAATTAGGCACAAGATTATTCGTGGGATTCCATACTCATTTATAAAAGAAAACGGAACTGGCGAGACCAAACGCGCAGCGACCCAGTCATTAATCAGATTTGATTCCACTGGGGAGCAAGATTTTTCACTCACCCACGCCACAGAGATTGGCAGCTACCTCACAGATCTACTGCACTTAAATGCCCAGCAGTTTCGGCAACTCGTTGTCTTGGCCCAAGGTGAATTCGCCGCGCTGTTACGCATGAATCCGAGCGATCGACTGAAGGCATTACGAGATTTACTGGGAGACAACTTTTATGCACAATTGCAGAGCGAGCTGGACCAACGTGGGAAACAAGCAGAGTTCGCGATCGAGAGTGCTCACTCAGCAATCAGGGATATCGCCGTCCAGATTCAAGGAATGTTGAGTGACTCTGACCCAAGCGATTTACATGAGCGAGTTGATGAACTCGTTGATTCACACCCGAGTGATGCAATTACTATCACTCAGGAAGTGAATAACTATTTTGAACTAACAGCACAAAATGCTGAATCACATAAGGAAGAAGCGAGGTTATTCGCTGAACCCCTTCACATTCAATTTAATGATCTCATTGATATCGAGGAAAAACTCGGGAAATTAATTCAACTTGAGGAACTAGTCAAGGAAACTAGAGACAAATTAGGGTCGGATGAGCGGGAACTCTCACTAGATAAAGTTCCTAGGTTAATTGTCGCAAACCACGAGCTCATTGGTCAGTTAAAGCCGTTGGTTGATTGGCAAATCGCGGCGACGAAGCGCACATCTCGGCGGGAGAAGTTGGTCGCGGAATTAAACGAAAAAGAAGTGCACCGCACGACACTCACCGACTCTATTGCGGCTTACCCGCGATTAGCTACTGAACTGAAAGAAGAAATTTCAGTAGCAACAGGTGCTGCAATGCAGATAAAAAAATTAGAAGAGCAAGTACAAATTCAAGAAAAGATGTCCCAACTACTCACTCAGTTGGAAAAGGCAGAGGCCTATCATTTGCAATTGGGTGAAGAACTCACACAGTACCAATTGGAACTGCACAATTGCGAGTACGAGGTAACCCGATCAGAACTCGAACTCTCTCGAGCGCAGCGCACACAACTTGAGCATCGAGTCGCGTTACTGGCGAGTGAATTGGCAGACGGAGAGCCTTGTGCAGTGTGTGGTTCCCTTCATCACCCGCGACCTGCAAGCAGTGAAGTGGAGATTGAACTCATTACCGATCGTGTATTGGAGTCGTTGGAAAATGGGTTAAAAACCGCTAGGACACTACGAAACGATCAGAAAATGAAGGTAGAGGCGCGAAATTCTGAGGTATCGCTGGCAAAAATAGAGCTGGCCACGTTGAACGGAAAAGTGTCAGGTACTTCACCCAAAGACGTAGCGACAGTTCTGGCTCAATTAGAAGCAGAGATAACGCTCAAGTGGAATCTATTGGAACAAAGCGAACGTTTACAAGCAAAACTCACACAACTAGATCTCGAATATAAGACTAGTGCGGATGCACGAGTGCTAGTAGAGCAAGAGCTTGAGATTTCGCGCACACAATTGTTTGAATTCGATGCTGAGGTCAAACAAAAAGAATCAGATCTAGCGAAGTTGATAGGTGTCAACGAAAATGCTTCGGACACTCTCATTAAGCTTGAAACTAGTAACACTCGGTTGAGTAGATGGCTCGATGCGCAACACGAATTTGATTCGATGGCCAGGACACTTTCCCCTGAGGTCCTGCACATTAATAGTCACGAATTCTCTGCAAAATTCGACAAAGTGGAGGCTGAACTCACGCAAGCGCAGGAAGTGGTCAAAAAGGCCGAAGATAATCACACCATCGCGTTAAGTACCGCCAAGTCGGTATCGACTCTGGTGAAGAAATTCGTGAAAGAAAAAAAAGGTGTGGAAAAACTTTCCATCAACCTGGCTGAATCAGTTTCTTTGGGGGCAATTGTTACCGCAAGGTCTTCCGTAAATACAAAAAAATTAACCTTGGAGAGCTACGCGCTGCAACTTCGATTTGCCCACGTATTGGAATCGGCATCAATTCACTTACGCAAAATGAGTAGCGGCCGGTTGTCATTTCTTCTTGATGAAGACGCTACCGGTCGCGGGAACACCGGTCTTGGAATTAGTGTGATGGATGAATCAACGGGAGACCCTCGTCCGACGACCTCGCTCTCAGGCGGTGAAACTTTTTATGCGTCCTTATCACTGGCTTTGGGTTTAGCTGATGTAGTTCAAAGTGAGACTGGCGGGGTTTCACTCGAGACCCTTTTTGTTGACGAAGGATTTGGTTCTCTTGACACAGAAACTTTAGAGCGAGTGCTCGACCAACTCGATCAACTTAAATCAGGCGGTCGAACCATCGGGGTAATTAGCCACGTGAGCGAAATGAAGGAACGATTCCCAGATCGGATTGTCGTTTCTCGAGAAATCGATGGACCAAGCCGCATTATTCAGACTCGGTAATAAGCGTATTTCCACTCTCATAAAGCGGCCACCTGTTGGTACCCTGCACACATGTCTGTTAAAGCGGAGATCACCGGGGCGTCGATAACGGTGCTTAAACGGTTGGAATGGGCGGATACGGATGCGGCTGGCCATAACCACTTCT
>CAJIYV010000124.1 GCA_905181745.1 uncultured Actinomycetes bacterium
GCGGCTTCCTCAACAGCAACTGGTGTGGCAGGGGCGGGTGGTGCTAGAGGTGGGGTTACGGGCGGGGTTACGGGCGGTGCCGCAGGGGCGGGAGTCTCGACGGGCGCGCCGACTTCGGATTCTTCGCCGATCAAGGCTAATTCCGCGCCAACTTCGACGACATCATCTTCTTGAGCGGCCAATGAAAGCAGGATTCCGGTCACCGGGGAAGGAATCTCGGTGTCGACTTTGTCAGTTGAAATCTCGACGAGGGGCTCGTCGGCGTTGACATGGTCACCCACGTTTTTTAACCAGCGAGTGATAGTTCCTTCGGTGACGCTTTCGCCGAGCTGTGGCATCTTGACGGAAACTGACATTGGGGCTCCTAGTAACTCTGCATTGGCTTTTCAGGCATGGGCATGAAGTGGTTTACCGGCAAGGGCGAGGTGGGCCTCTCCCATGGCTTCGTTTTGGGTGGGATGTGCGTGAATCAGGGTTGCAACATCTTCTGGGTACGCTTCCCAATTAACAATCAGTTGGGCTTCACCGATTTGCTCACCTACACGGGAGCCGACCATGTGAATCCCAACGACAGGTCCATCTTTTTGAGAAATAAGCTTGATGAACCCAGCAGTGCCAAGGATCTGGCTTTTCCCGTTTCCACCGAGGTTGTATTCATAAACATTCACATTGTCTCCAAAGGCTGCGCGGGCTTCCACTTCATTCATGCCCACGCTGGCAACCTCTGGCTCGCAGTAGGTGACTTTGGGAATATTGATGTCAGCGATTACTACCGGGTGTTGACCGGCAATTTCCTCGGCAACAAAGATTCCGTGTTGGAAGCCGCGGTGAGCAAGCTGCAAACCAGGAGTGATGTCTCCGACGGCAAAAATACCGGGCACGTTTGTGGCTAAGCGTTCGTTGACCAGAACCCAGCCGCGATCCATTGCGACATTGTTTTCTTCGAAGCCCATGTCTGCGGTGTTTGGTCCACGGCCAACAGCAACGAGAAGAAGTTCCGAGCTAATAACTTTGCCGTCTTCGAGAGTGACGTCC
This sequence comes from uncultured Actinomycetes bacterium, assembly GCA_905181745.1. GTDB lineage: Bacteria > Actinomycetota > Actinomycetes > S36-B12 > S36-B12 > UBA4592. The sequence continues at coordinate 1,036 of CAJIYV010000124.1, forward strand.
ACGCCCGAGTCCGAGTGGCTCGCCGAAGCGAATTTGGTTCCGAGAATGAAGTTAATACCGCGTTTGCGATAGGCGCGTTCAAGTGCTTTGGACACGGCTTCATCTTCATTAGGAACAAGATGCGGCAGGCCTTCTACAATCGTTACGTCGGCACCAAATGATTTCCAGACACTGGCAAACTCCACGCCGATGACTCCGCCGCCCAGCACGATCACGCTTTTGGGCACATAGTCTAAATTAAGTGCCTGATCCGAAGTCATGATGGAACCTGAGATTTCCAACCCGGGGATTGATTTCGCATATGATCCAGTTGCCAGCACCACATTTTTTCCCGTGTATTTCACGCCATTGACCTCAATAGTATGTGAGTCGACGAGTGTGCCTGCACCCTCGACGAAAGTGACATTGCGGCTCTTCACCAGACCCTGTAGTCCCTTATACAGGCGGGCCACAACACCGTCACGGTATTCATTGACCTTGGGCATATCAATGCCCTCAAAGGTGCTTATTACCCCAAAGTTTTCTGATTCGCGGCTTGAGTCCGCAACCTCGGCTGCGTGAAGAAGAGCCTTGGTGGGGATGCAGCCACGGTGAAGGCAGGTGCCGCCCAATTTGTCTTTATCGATGAGGATCACGGAAAGGCCAAGTTCAGCGGATCGAAGAGCGCAAGCGTAGCCACCGCTGCCCCCACCAAGGATCAATACATCTGCAGAAGTCATGCCCCTATCCTTTCACCGTAACGTGTGGGAGTGCGCAGGGGCTATTGAGCCCAATTGAGTCCGCTTAGCCCGCACTGAGTTCGCGAGCAATTTGCACGAGAGTGCGCACTCCAGCTCCCGTTCCGCCCTTCGGGGTGTAGCCATAAGGGGCGACGTCATTGTAGGCAGGGCCGGCAACATCAATGTGGACCCAAGGTTGCGAATCAGGGACGAATTCCTGCAAGAACACGCCGGCGGAGAGCATTCCGGCCAGTCCATCGCCGATATTTGCGATGTCCGCTGTCTGGGATTTGAGGGTTTCCCGAAGGTAGGTTGGCAGGGGCATACCCCACATTTCCTCGCCGACCATCCCACTTGCTGCAACAACCTGATCACGAGCGGACTCGGTGTTGCTCATGACACCGGCGATTCGGCGGCCCAATGCAATGCGTTGCGCACCGGTCAGGGTGGCAATATCAACCATGAGGTCGGGCTTTTCCCGAACGCTCATTCCGATTGCGTCAGCGAGCACAAGTCGACCTTCTGCATCCGTGTTGAGAACCTCAACCGTGGTCCCGTCGAAAGTGGTCACAATGTCGCCAGGGCGCTGGGCGGTGCCACTGGGCATGTTCTCGGCTGCTGCAACCCATCCGGTCACCTTGAGGTTCAGACCCAACCCGGCGATTGCGCTTACTGCGGCGATCACGGCAGCCGAGCCGGACATGTCGGCCTTCATTTCATCCATTTTGGATGCTGGCTTGATCGAGATGCCACCGGTGTCAAATGTGATCCCCTTGCCGATCAAGGAAAGGTGGGCTTTGGCCCCTTTGGGCGCGTACGTCATTTTGATCAAGCGGGGTGGTCGAGAGGAGCCGAGCCCAACCCCCAAAATGGCGCCGCAACCGCTCGCTTTAAGAGCTTTTTCATCCCAGATCCTCACCGTTACGGGAAGTGAACTAACGGCCGTTTTGGCCGCGCTCGCCAAGTCGGCCGGAGCGAGGTCGTTTGGGGGAGTGTTGATCAAGTTGCGGGCCACGTAGATGGAGGCCGCAACTTTTTGGGCCTGGGCCAGTGCCGACTTCATGCTGGAGTTGAGTTCGGTCGGAATAGAAATTACAAATGAACCTACGCTCGCCGGACTTGGCTTGGTTTTGTATTCGTTGAACGTGTAGGCGGCGAGAGCGCACGCGATGACAGTTGCGTCGACATGCTCAGGAGAGTGACCACCAGAAATGGCAACTTTCTTGGCTCCAGAAAGCGCGCGGACACCATTACCCATCGCTCGTCGAAACTGCTCGAGGTCGAAACCGTTGCGGAAATCACCCAGGCCAACTGCGATGAGTATCGGAGATTTGACCCCAGAACCAGATGCAAGTGTGATCACCTCACCGGTTGCACCGCTTCCGCCCAAATGCGCTATTTCGGTGGCGATCCGTCGTGCCTGAGTCGGTGTGAAGCCGTGGGCAACAAGCTCCACGCTATCGCCCTTGCCTGGAGCGGTGTTCACAATCAAGGCGTCAGCAACGAGGTCTTTCGGCTTGGTCGCGGTAAGCGTGAAGCGTGGGACAGATGCTGCAAGCGTGGATTTTGCGCGAGAGGTAGGGGCACTTTTCTTTGCGGTAGGCATGCTCAAAGTCTAGGCTGTCGGCTATGTCAACCCAACCCTCGGACCTTTTGCACACCCCACTGTTTGCCAGTCACCAAAAGCTAGGGGCAAAGTGCGCAGATTTCGGCGGTTGGGAAATGCCGATTGAGTATGAAGGAGCGGTGGCCGAGCACGGAGCGGTCCGCTCAACCGTGGGGGTTTTTGACGTATCCCATATGGGCAAGCTTCGGGTCACGGGCCCGGGAGCGGTCTCGGCCCTCAATTCAATTGTGGCGAGCGACTTGGCCAAGATCGGTAATGGTCAGGCCCAGTACTCCATGTTGTGTAATGAAAGTGGTGGAGTAGTCGACGACTTCATCATTTACCGGTTCACGGAAGACAACGTATTTATTATTCCTAACGCGACTAACGCAACCAAAGTTTTTCACAGACTAAGTGAGGCACTTCCGTCCGGGATCATAATTGAAAACTTGCATAATCAGTACGGGATTATTGCCATCCAGGGACCGTTAGCGGCAAATGTCCTTGGCCGCATGGGCCTGCCATTTGACTGCGACTACATGAATTGGTTGCAGGCGGATATGAAGGGTGAAAGGGTAATTATTTGTCGGACCGGTTACACGGGTGAAGCTGGATTCGAACTCGTTGCACCGGTAGGCGTGTTGCAACACCTGTGGGATCACTCGATAGCCGCTGCCGCGCAAGTGGGCGGAATTCCGGCTGGCCTGGGCGCGCGAGATATTCTCAGAACCGAAATGGGTTACCCATTGCACGGCCAAGATATTAGCCCCAGCATCTCCCCCCTTGAAGCAAAGATTTCCTGGGCGGTCGGGTGGGACAAGCCCCATTTTGATGGTAAGGAAACCTTGCAAGCAACTCGCGTTCAGGGCGCTGTGCGTAAACGTGTCGCACTAAGAGCAATGGGCCGGGGAATCCCCAGAGCCCACATGAATGTGTGCAGCGATCTTGAGTTGCACCACAAGATCGGTGAAATTACGAGCGGAACTTTCTCGCCAACTTTGAAAGAAGGAATCGCAATGGCCCTGGTGGACGTTGAGCATGAAAAATTGGCAACAATGTTCATTGACGTGCGGGGTAAAGCGCTTGAATCCGCCAACGTCTCATTGCCATTTATTGTGGCGACACCGAAGTAAAGGATTGCAGTAGGTCAACGCTTATTTGCGCGCCGACGCCTTGATCATCGCTAAGGCCAAGCGGTAGCCCGGCGGCAATATCCATTCGCTCAACGGCCTGACCCACCGCGCGATCAGGGGATGTAGTTGCATTGCGCCACCAGCGACTTGCTTTCATTGAGATTCGGTGGCTGATCAGAGCTGCTGCAAGTTCTTGGGTCGAGCCCAAAATAACTGGGGTTTTGCGTACAGCGGCCTCGAGCAGCGCGTCAACATAAAAAGCAATCGCACCGGTTGAGTCAAGGAGTGCTAGCTCGCGTGGCTGCGCACGTGACTCGCGGTTGTCGCGCATCAAGTTAACGGTGGCAGTTATGTTGTCCATGACCTGTAGGTCGCTCATCCCTGGTGGTTGATGGGTCACCTGCCACGCATCTTTGCGGGCCAACAATCCAATGATCGCTCGAGTAACCACCGGTTCGGCCTGAATATCGCTCATGAAGTAGAGCAACGTGGCGCCGGCATCCACCGCCGCGTCAACGGCAGCCACTCCCGAACCGAAGTCATCTGCTGTGGGTTCAAGTCGGTGCGGACTAAGTACGGTCCCTCGTTGCTGCCACCAGGTCACAAGCTCAGCCAGTGACCCTGTAGCTCGAGGGTTAATGGTGATCTCGCTGTTGGGAGTGAACGACTCAATCCGGTCAAATGGGTTTTCGCTTTCATAGGAATCGCTCACGGCGTCAGGATATGCGCTCGACGCCCGCAAAAACGGTGGGTGTATCAAATGAGGCTTTTCGCGAGGCCCGGCGCAGCAGTTGCAAGATTGGTGAACCAATCAATGCGATCAGGGTCACCGTCAGCGCTGCGCGAGGCAGGTCAAAGCCAAGAGACGTCGTGATGTTGAACCTGATCCAGGCGAGAAGGTTTTCACCGGCGGCTGCACCGGGTGTGAAAGCAATTTGTTCAGGAAGGTTAAGTGAGAACGGCCAAAACCACAGGTTCATAACGAACCCAAATGCCACACAGGCGATAGCGGCATAGAGGCTCAACAGTATGATTTCCCACTTACCGCTTGCTTTGGGAAGGAGCCCTGCGCCAAGTCCCACCCAGGCCGCGGCCAGCATTTGAAACGGAAGCCACGGTCCTACTCCACCGGTAAACATCGCCGAAGCGAGTAGCGAAATAGATCCCAGGAGGAATCCGAAGCCAGGGCCAAGGGCTCGACCAGCCAAGATCAGAATCACCCAGATGGGTTCAATCCCGCCGAGTCCAGCGCCAAGTGGTCGCAAAACAGCGATGACTGCGGCCAAAGCCCCCAGCAAGGCAATTGCTTTTGCGTTGAGGACACCGTCGCTGACCTGAGAAAACACGGTTGTCAGGAGCAACGGGATAATTATTGCAAAAAGTAACGGGGCTTCACTCGAGTTGATGACTAAAAATGAATCAGCGGGTGCAACAAATGGCCACAGAAAACTGAATGCACCAATCAGGCTGAGTGCGGCAATTGATAGCGCCGAGGATCGGCCTAAAGGGACCGCATGCACTAGGCCAGCTCTTGTTCTAATGCGTGAGCGATTTGCTCAACTGTGATCCAGCACTCGGGTGCCAGGATTTTGGAGACTTGTGGGGCAAACATGGGGGAGTCAGTGATGACGGCAGGGGTTGGACCATTTGCCACAATTTCACCATCACCCATGATTACAACACGGGTGGCAAGCTCTGCAACAAGTTCAACATCGTGGGTTGCCAACAAAATGCTGTGACCAGTTTGCGCTAAGGCACGAAGGACCTCACCTAACTTCTTTTTGGTGGGATAATCCAAGCCACGGGTTGGTTCATCAAGCAAGAGCAACGGTGGCTTGGCGGCCACAATCAGACACAAGGCCAACAGCATTTGTTGGCCTTCGGAGAGATCACGCGGGTGCGTATTGTCGGCAACTTCAGGTGCCATGAGGGCGAGCAGCGCACGGGTCGTACCGGGCGCGCATCTAGCATCGGTATCTGATGCTTTACATTCAGTTCCAACGCTGAGGGCTTCGAAAAGATCGTGGGGCTCTTGGGGAACGAACCCAACATGGCGTAACACATCACTCGCGGGAAGGGCTCGGGGATCCACACCATTAATGCGCACACTCCCCTTGAAAGGTTCTTTAAGCCCGACGAGCACGCGCAGCAAGGTTGATTTCCCAGCACCATTTCGACCCATAAGAGCCGTTATCTCGCCGGCATCGAGGTCGAGGTCAACCCCACGCAGGACGCTCTGATTTCCGTACGCGAAGTGGAGTTTGCGCAGGCTAGCAATCTGCTGGGTTTGGGTCGGTACCGCATGGACGACGGGTGAGTGGTCGGCGAGCAATGCGCGAAGGGGCGGCGCTGCCCGGCGCGCATCACGGATACTGATCGGAAGGGGATCCCAACCCGCAAGGCGACCGAGGTGAATCACGGGTGGGGCGATGGGTGAGGTTTGCATGAGTTCGCTGGGCGATCCGGAACTGATCTCACCGCCTTCCAGGAGAAGGATCGAATCGCAATATTGCATGACCCGTTCAAGTCGGTGCTCAGCCAAAACCACGGTGATGCCTAGATCATGAACCAAGCGATGCAATGAAGCCAAAACGTCTTCGGCCGCGCCCGGGTCAAGAGCGGATGTGGGCTCATCGAGAACTAGAACCAGCGGCTGCGCGGTGAGGACTGCCCCGATTGCTACGCGCTGCTGTTGGCCACCACTCAACGTGTGCAATGGGCGAGTGCGCAACTGCGTGAGTCCCAGTAGATCCAGGATCTCTTCGACCCGACGCCTCATCACCGATGGCGCTACGCCCAGGCACTCCATCGAATAGGCGAGTTCGTCCTCAACGAGATCCGTAACAAAACCTGACACCGGATCCTGTGGAACGAAACCCACTAGATCTGCGAGTTCTCGCGGTTGATGGTCTTGGGTTGAGCGGCCATTGACACTCACTACTCCAGCGAGATGCCCGCCAGTGAAGTGTGGAACTAGTCCATTGATTGCGCGCAGAAAAGTTGTTTTCCCACTGCCGGTCGCCCCCAGTAGGAGCGCAAGTTCCCCGGCCGGGATCTCTTGGTTGAGGTTTTGCAATACCGGTTCGGCTTCGTTGGAGTAACGAAATGTCACGTTGTCGAAATGAATCATGTGCGGACCTCGACTTTTAATTCAGCGTCCGCATCTGAATTTAAATCAGGTGGACGAGGAGAAGATAGTGCGGGAGTGCAGGCAACGGTAAAGGCGATCAAACCCCATAAGGGCAAGGCAGGCCAGTTGTTCAGCTCAGGAGTCAGTACTAAAGCTTGACTTATTTGGGAGTGGGCAATGAGAAAAATTCCCAAGACGCACACACCCGCCGTGCTCACCAGAGACTCAGGTAAAGCCCAGGTATCGGGTCGATAGACAGTGCGAACGCGGGTAAGGCCGGCTCGCCACAGGGTGACTCCGCCCAGGAGTACGCCAGTTCCAAGAATGAGGAATGCAGTCATGGCGCTCACACTGGCTGTGAGAAGCGCGTAGGTGCCAATGATCGCGAGGGAAAGAGAGGTCAGCACAAGCCCAATTGAAATTCGGCGACCCACGGTGGATTCCTTGCGATGCCTGCCATATCCGCGTGAATCCATGGACTCGGCCAGGATAATTGAGCGATCGAGTGCTCCGGCAAGCACGGGAAGCCCGAGGGAAGCGAAGCCACGCATTCCTTTTGTGTGCTTTCCTCGGAGCCGGCGCATTTCGCGGATCCGCTCGGCGTCAGCTGTGAGTTGCGGAATAAAAGTCAATGCGACCACGATGCTGACGCCCAATTCATAGAATGCGGTTGGGATAGCTTTGAGAAGCCGTGTCGGTGAGGCAAGTGAGTTGGCCGCCCCGACCACAATCGCGATGGTCGCGATGCGAAGTCCGTCGTAAAACGCCCCTAAAAGAGCTTCAAGTGTTACTGACCCGCCTATCCGCAGGCCATTCATCCAGTCTGGTAATGAGATTCCTGGCAACTCAATTAAAATTGTGGTCCCCATACCGGCACCAAAAATGAGCTGGAACAGGACGCGAATCGTGATGATCATCGCACCAAGAAGCAGAAAAAAATTGAATGATTTTCCCCATGGCGCCTGCGGTTTGCGCGAGGCCACCACGATTACTGCAGAGCAGATGAGCAGCGCCAACAGAAGTGGGTTTGTGGTCTGGGATGCTCCCGCTGCCAGGGAAAGTGACCACAACCACCAAGCACACGGATGTAACCAGCGCGCAATCATGATCTGCTCCGACGCCAAAAATAGAATCCA
>CAJIYV010000125.1 GCA_905181745.1 uncultured Actinomycetes bacterium
GTACTGCGTACAATTGTGTCCAGCCCTGTATGTGGATTGAGATCCAGGTCATCTAACTTAAATTGAGATGTCACAACCGACTGCACACTGCCAAGCATTCCCGCACTCACAGCTTTTCCTTTGCCGTGCAGGAATTTTTCAAATCCCTTCAACTCAACATAGGGAAACAAAGCTTCGCCCATGCGAGTGAGGAGCAGCATCTTGTAATTGAGCACGTTCTTGAATTTCTTGGGGATCTTCCAAATAATTTTCCGAGCAACCACGGTGGTGGATTTACTCGTCCCTACCGTTGCGGCTGCCACGTCACAGGCGGACTTTCCAAATCCGACCACGAGAACGTCTTTACCAACGACTTCGTCGACATTATGGAAGTCACACGCGTGCTCGATTGTGCCGCCCGCGTCAAGGAACGTCTGCTCTCCGTCAAATTTCGGCACAAAGGGGTCAGAGAAGATTCCATTTGCAACTACCAAAAAATCGAATTTCTCTTCATGATTTCCTTGGGAATCGCTCGTTTTTACGCTCCACGATTGCGTAGCTTCATCAAATATTGTCGATTCCACCATCGTATTGAGTGCGATAGCTCTACCGAGTCCAAAATGATCCACGTAGGCGGCCATGTATTTTTGCACTTGCTCACCGGAAGGCCATTCAGGGTAATCTTTTGGGTAAGGGAAATCTGATAGAGCGTAGGTGCTTCGTACATTTTGAGTCGTGAGCCCCGGATAACGCCTTGAGCTCGACCACACTCCACCTACTTCAGAGTCCTTCTCAAACACCGTAACCGACCAACCAAAGTCCCTAAAGACTTTGGCGCTCACTATTCCGGCAAAGCCTGCTCCGACAATGGCAATATTCGCTACCTGGGGCTGATCCATCCCGCATCTCCTCTAGTTGAAGATTGCCAAGGTTAGAGCCCGCACGGTAAAGCTCCTAGCCACTGCGCGCGGTTCCTATCCCTTACGCGCAACTAATTCAGCGGGTCCACCAATTCCTCATAAATCGGTCAAATCGGAGTTTTTTTTTGGAATTCGCCACATAAATGTGATCTTCGTCATACAGTCTTGGTACCAGCAATCGTGAAAAGGAGTCCCATGGAGCACCTAAAGGTGACCGTCGACGGCACCACTTATCAAAAAGAAGTAGAACCTCGAACCCTCCTCGTGCATTTTTTACGCGAGGACCTAGGTCGTGTCGGCACCGTGGTCGGTTGCGACACCTCTAACTGTGGTACGTGCACTGTCCTCGTTGACGGAGTGAGCGTGAAGTCATGCAGCATGTTGGCCGTTCAAGCCGATGGAAGCGAGATCACCACCATTCAAGGGGTCTCCGACGGAAATGACTGGCACCCTGTTCAATCCGCATTCAAGGAATGCCACGGACTGCAATGTGGTTACTGCACGCCCGGAATGGTGATCAGTTCAATTGACTTGCTCAACGAGAACCCCAATCCAACCGAGGCAGAAATACGCGAGGGGCTTGAAGGAAATCTGTGTCGCTGTACCGGATATCACAACATTGTCAAAAGTGTTCAACGCGCAGCCGAACTCATGGAAGGAACTAAGTCATGACTGATGTAGTCGATACAGGAACGGCACTCGGGCGTCCCATTAAGCGCAAGGAGGATGCACGGTTACTTCACGGGCAAACAAACTGGACAGACAACATTCAACTCCCCGGAACCGTCCACATGGCGATCTTGCGCAGCCCACTTGCCCACGCAAAAATCACCCACCTCGACGTCAGTGGTGCACTAGAAATGCCTAATGTTGTCGCAGCATTTGGCGCAGCTGAACTCGGGGAACTAAATAGCTCGGTTCCCTGCGTCTGGCCAGTGACCGACGACATGGTGGCTCCAGACTTTCCCGCTCTCGCAAAAGACACGGTCCATCATGTGGGTGACTGTGTAGCGGTTGTTTTGGCCACGGACGCCGCTAGCGCGGCCGATGCACTCGAAGCAATGTCCGTTGACTACGAACCGTTACAGGCCGTTGTGAATATGGAAAGCGCAATCAGCCCTGGATCAACACTGGTTCACGAGGATAAAGGCACCAACACCTGCTACGTCTACAACCTCGGCGGTGGTTATGACGAGAAAGTGAAAGAGGCAGATGTAGTTGTCAAGCGTCGGTTTATTAACCAACGTCTCATCCCTGCGTTCATGGAACCGCGCAGCGTTGTGGCTGCCCCAATGGGGATGTCCGACGAAATCACCATGTGGACTTCGACCCAAATTCCGCACATTTTGCGTCTCCTCATCGCGCTGGTTACCGGAATCCCCGAAAACAATCTGCGCGTCATCGCACCCGACGTCGGTGGCGGATTCGGGGGAAAGCTACAGATCTACCGTGAAGAAATTCTGGTTGCACAGTTGGCTCGCAAATTGGGACGCCCAGTGAAATGGACCGAAACCCGCAGCGAAGACATGGTGGCAACCCATCATGGGCGCGATCAAATTCAAGACATTGAGATCGCCGCAAAGTCTGACGGGACATTAGTTGGGCTAAAAGTTGACTTGAAGGCCAACATGGGCGCTTACCTGCAAATCATTACTCCAGGGATCCCGCTTCTTGGCATGTTTATGTATCCGGGTATTTACAAAATGGATGCCTACGACTTCCAGTGCACAGGCGTGTTCACCAACACCACACCAACTGATGCATATCGCGGTGCTGGTCGACCTGAATCGACCTATGCAATCGAGCGAATCATGGACGAACTTGCCGCAGAGCTTGGCATGGAACCCATGGAACTTCGTCGTAAAAACTGGATTAAGCACGAAGAGTTCCCGTACACAACAATTGCCGGACTCACCTATGACACGGGTAACTACGAACTGGCAACAGCACGCGCACTGGAACTCTTTGATTACGAGGGTATGCGCGCTGAGCAAAAGAGTCGCAGAGATTCCGGTGATCGCGTTCAGCTGGGAATCGGGATCTCGACCTTCACAGAAATGTGTGGCTTGGCTCCATCGCGCACCCTTGGTGCATTGAAATATGTCGCCGGTGGTTGGGAACACTGCACAGTTCGGGTCCTGCCAACCGGCAAGGTTGAAGTCATCACCGGAACCTCCCCACACGGTCAAGGCCATGAAACAGCGTGGAGTCAGATTGCCTCTAGCATTCTGGGTATTCCCGTTGAGGACATTGAGGTTGTGCACAGTGACACTGGCCGTGCGCCCTACGGCATGGACACCTACGGTTCGCGATCCCTCGCGGTAGGTGGCCAGGCAATTAAGGCGGCCAGCGAGCGGCTGGTTGACAAAGCCAGGGTGATCGCAGCACACCAACTTGAATGCAGTCCAGAAGACCTCGAGTACGTCGACGGGGTATTCCAAGTCAAGGGTGACCGCGAAAAAGCCCAGCCACTAGGTGCGGTCGCGTTCGAAGCCTTCACCGCACACAACTTGCCTGACGGTGTCGAACCCACTCTCTCCGCCGAGGCGACAATTGACCCGCAGGACTTTTCTTTCCCGCATGGAACCCACCTTGCTGCTATGGAAGTGGACACCGAGACGGGCAAAGTGACCGTGCGTAAGTACGTCTGCGTCGACGACGTCGGTGTTCAAGTGAACCCAATGATTGTTGAAGGTCAAGTACACGGTGGCGTTGCCCAAGGGATTGCGCAAGCACTCTATGAAGGCGCGAACTACGACGAAGATGGACAGCCACAAAATGCAAATCTGTCCACCTATCTGATTCCCAGCGCGCCAGATTTGCCATCTTTCATCACTGACACCACCTGCACCCCTTCAACGACTAATCCGTTAGGAACTAAGGGTGTTGGTGAGGCCGGTGCGATCGCATCAACACCAGCGATCATCAACGGGATCGTTGACGCGATCCGGCACCTTGGCGTCAACGACGTCTTGATGCCGGCAACGCCCATGACTGTCTGGAAAACAATTCAAGCCGCCCAAGGAGGCAAATAATGATTCCGGTCGCTTTTGATTACAAGAAGGCTAGTTCGGTTGAAGACGCTCTGGCAGCTCTGGCAGAAGGTGGCGAAGATGCCAAGCTCATGGGTGGCGGACAATCACTGGTCCCAGTGCTTCGGCTCCGTCTAAATGCGCCGTCAGTTGTTGTCGATTGTTCCAGCATCCCTGAGCTCAAGGGGATCAAGGATGAGGGCGGCAAGATCCTGATCGGCGCGGGAACCACTCACCACGCGGTTATGAACGATCCAGCGGTGAAGTCCAGCCTCAAAGTTCTCGCTGATGCAACAGCGAGTGTCGCTGACCCGCAGATCCGTCACCGCGGAACCCTCGGTGGCGCCCTCGCACACAGTGACCCACGTGCAGATCAGCCACCTGTTGCGCTGGCCCTTGATGCTGAGTTCACCATTGCCGGCACAACTGGTCAACGAACCGTCGCCGCGGCCGATTTTTTCCAAGGACCGTTTGAAACTGCAGTTGGTCCCGATGAAATTCTGGTGAGCATCGCGTTTCCCAAGCTTGATGGTTGGGGCGGCCACTACGAAAAATTTAACCGTGCTGCCCAAGCCTGGAGCATCATCGGTGTTGCGGCGGCAGTCCGAATGGAAGGTGGCAAAATCGCAGAAGCCCGTATTGGCTTAACCAATGTTGGTGGGACACCCCACCGGGCCAGCGCTGTTGAGCAAGCACTTGTTGGTGCAAGTTCGATCGCTGAAGTCGAAGCAGCCTCAATGCACGCTTCGGACAACCTTTCACCATTTGCTGACGAGGATGCCGACGTTGACTACCGCTTGCATTTGGCTCGCGTACTGACAGCACGATCGGTCGCGAGGGCAGCCGGGATTTCCTAAATTAATCAGTAATTGAATCGGCTGGTGCTCTTAGCGCCAGCCGATTTTTTTCATTGCTCCCAAAGACGCGGTGAGTAGATTTCCCCACTTTTCATCACTTAGACCAAATGGTGGACCAAATCCCAATCCGTTTTGAGTCGCAACTGTTTGCGACTGCGTGTATTGCAAAATCCCTGCTATCCCGTGTCTGCGGCCAAGTCCTGACGCACCAAAACCACCCATTGGCGAACCAAGGGTTGACCAAGCAGTCGCATAGCCTTCATTGACATTAACTGTCCCCGCGTGAAGTTCCTTGGCAATCGCGAAGGCGATCTTCTTATCCTTGGAGATCACGCTTGCGTTGAGGCCGTATTCTGAATCATTTGCCAACCGAATCGCCTCGCTATCGGTGGCAAAAGCGCTAACGGCTACCACGGGGCCGAATATTTCATCTCGGCACAGATTCATCTGCTCAGTGACTCCGGTCATTATTGTTGGAGCGATCGTGGCATTACCCGCCAACTCACCGCCTGTGTGAATTTTGGCGCCTTTTTCGCGGGCATCAGAAATAAATGCCATGACCCGAGCCGCATGAACTGGGCTAATGAGCGGTCCGAAAGAACCTCCCCAACCGATGCTGTCCTGGTAGGTCATTTCGCGGGTTTTGCGCACGAACGATTTAAGGAATGCTTGCTCGATACTTTCGTGCACGTAAAGTCGTTCAATACTGACACAGAGTTGACCTGTATTACCAAAACATGCCCGAGTGGCGATCTCAGCGGCTTTGTCAAGATCGGAATCGGCACGGATGATCATGGCGTTCTTACCACCAAGTTCCAATGCCGCACCAATGAGTTGTTCGCCACATTGAGCAGCAACAATTCGACCCACTTTTGTGGAGCCGGTGAACATGAGAAAATTCACTTCACTGATCAGAGGTATTCCCAGTTTTTCCCCGTCACCGATCACGACACCCAATAGTCCCTCCGGCAATCCGGAACGGTACAGCAAATCGATTACGTAAAGCGCCGTGGCTGATGTCAGCGGGTCCGGCTTTAGCACCACGGCATTACCAGCCAGTAGCGCCGGGATCGCATCACTCACCGCAAGGGTGAGCGGATAATTCCATGGAGCAATGATCCCCACCACACCAACTGGAACATGGCGCTCAATTGCGGTGATCAATAAGGGAAAAGCGCCCGAGTGTTTACGGTTTTTCAGTGCCCTCAAGTGCCGGGCGTAGTAACGAGCATTGAGCGTAACGTCCAGCAGTTCCTCATTAGCGTCGCGCCGGGCTTTCCCCGTCTCCCACTGAATCAAGTCCAAGAGTTCATCTTTATGTGCGAGCACCAAGTCATGAAAGCGCAGGAACACTTTTGCGCGGTTTCTTAGGCTCAGGCTTTCCCACGCCACTTGAGCCGCCTTTGCCGTGTGTGCGGCAGTGGAAACATCACTCTCACGAGATAGCGCTAGTGAATACAACGTGTCGCCGTAGGGAGATGTAACGGTGATGTAATCATCGGAGGTGTTAGTCGCTAACCGGTTCACCCGCGACCAGTAATCCAGGTCTTCTATAACCCCGGCCATGATTAGGAAACAATCATTTCAACACGCTGGAATTCCTTCAAGTCGCTGTAGCCGGTCGTCGCCATTGCTTTACGCAACGCCCCAACAAGGTTCATGGTTCCGTCGCCGGTTGTGGCCGGGCCATTGAGTATCTGGTCAAGGGTGCCCACCTGCTTCATTGGCTGACGCTCCCCACGCGGCAGGGTCTGGTGCCATGCTTCCGAACCCCAGTGTGTTCCCCCGCCAGGTGAATCGGTTCCGCGGGAAAGAACCGACCCAACCATCGCCGCATCGGCTCCGCACGCAAATGCTTTGACAATATCTCCGCTGTTTCCCATTGACCCATCAGCGATCACGTGGACGTAGCGGCCACCAGATTCATCAAGATAGTCGCGTCGAGCTGAAGCAACATCAGCGATCGCCGTTGCCATCGGGACACGCACTCCGAGAACTTCCGCCGTGGTGTGGGCCGAACCACCACCGAATCCCACAAGGACACCAGCAGCCCCTGTTCGCATCAAGTGAAGGGCCGCCTGCGCCGTTGCGCAGCCGCCAACAATTGCCGGGATATCGAGGTCGTAGATGAAACTCTTGAGGTTAAGTGGCTCTCCACTTGCAGCGACGTGCTCAGCTGAAACGGTTGTTCCGCGGATCACTAGAATGTCAGCCCCACTACTTGCAGCAATCGGTGCGAGCTCAGCTGTTCGTTGCGGTGACACCGCAACAGAAACCGTGATTCCACTTTCTTTGAGCTGGGCAATCCGATTCTTGATCAGTCCGGCATCTACCGGTTTTTCTGCATACAATTTTTGCAGTAACTCCGTTGCCTGGTCGGGCTCAACCTGTGCGATTTCACGAAGAAAAATTGTTGGGTCTTCATATCTTCCCCACAAACCTTCGAGGTTGAGAACCGCAAGGGCTCCGTTACGCGAAATAGTGACAGCACTGTCCGGTGAAACTACTGAATCCATGGGAGCTGCAATAAAAGGCGTATCAAACTTGTAAGCGTCGATGTTCCAAGAAGTTGACACTTCAGACGCGTCACGCGTTCTCCGTTGCGGAGCGATCGCTACCTCCTCGAACGAAAACCCTTGGCGAGCCGACTTCGTCCCACCAATTACGACCTCTACCATGATTCCCGTCCTGAATAGTTTGGTGCTTCGATTGTCATTTGAATGTCATGCGGGTGACTCTCGCGCAACCCCGCAGCCGTGATTTGCACGAGACGGCCCTTCTCGCCAAGTTCAGCCATGGTGTGTGCACCCGCGTAACCCATGGCAGCTCGTAGGCCGCCCACAATTTGATGGGCCACCGCTTCAAGTGGTCCACGGTAGGAAACCATGCCTTCAATTCCTTCAGGGACAAGTTTGTCGTCACTGAGAACGTCATCCTGAAAGTAACGATCCTTTGAATAGGAACGGGCTTCGCCACGACTTTGCATTGCGCCGAGAGAACCCATGCCGCGATAGGACTTAAATTGTTTTCCGTTGACAAAAACGACATCGCCGGGCGCTTCCTCGCACCCGGCAAGTAGCGAACCAAGCATCACAATACTTGCCCCAGCAACAATTGCCTTAGCGATATCTCCGCTGTACTGAATCCCGCCGTCTGCGATTACGGGGATACCTGCAGCGTGAGCAACCGATGCCGCTTCTTCGATAGCCGTAATTTGCGGAACACCCACACCTGCAACAATCCGGGTGGTGCAAATTGAGCCCGGGCCAACGCCCACCTTCACCCCGTCAGCACCCGCATCAATGAGAGCCCGTGCGCCTTCACGAGTGGCAATGTTTCCGCCAACAATATCAACATCAAACGCTTTTTTGAGTCGAGCAACCATGTCTAACACTGCTTGTGAGTGCCCGTGTGCTGTATCTACGATGAGAAAGTCAACGCCGGCGGCGACCAATGCTGTTGCGCGCGTGAATGAGTCATCTCCGACGCCAATCGCTGCACCAACAATTAATCTACCGAGTGCATCTTTAGAAGCGTGTGGATATTTATCAATTTTTACAAAGTCTTTAACCGTGAATAGCCCGCGTAGCTTCCCATCGGCATCGACAAGTGGCAGTTTTTCTACTTTCTTGGCTGCTAAAAGATTGAGTGCATCCAGTGGAGCAACACCCACTGGTGCTGTGACGAGGGGCATTGGGGTCATCACTTCACTGACCGGGCGCGCCATGTTGTCTTCAAATCGCATGTCGCGATTGGTGACAATTCCCACCAAAGTTCCATCCGGATTGACTACGGGGACGCCGCTAATGCGGTAACGACCACACAGTCGATCGACATCAGCTAAAACGTCGGTCGGTGCGCACGTCACGGGGTCGTGCACCATTCCCGCTTCACTGCGCTTGACTAAATCCACCTGAGCGGCTTGCGCCTGTATGGACAGATTGCGGTGCAAAACACCCACACCGCCCTGGCGCGCCATGGAGATTGCCATTCGAGATTCAGTGACGGTGTCCATCGCGCTGGACACCAATGGCATTTTGACGGAAATGTTTTTGGTGACCCGAGCAGTTGTGTCCACTTCACTTGGTACAACATCTGAGATTCCTGGTAAGAGGAGGACGTCATCAAATGTCAGTCCCAGC